>JAGCZN010000176.1 GCA_017959995.1 Clostridia bacterium | reverse complement strand
TATTAACTTCGGAAAAAGAGATCAGACCGTTGTTGTAGTAGTCGATGAGTTTTTTGTAAGTCCCCACGGGGCTGGAGCCCGTAGCAAGTCCCAGAACGGCGTTCGGCTTTTCGAGAACGACTTTGGCTATTATACCCGAGGCGATCTCACTCAAATGTAAGTAATTGTCTGCAACTATGATTTTCATATATGTACCCTTTGTATTTTAGTATCGTTCAGTTATTTTCTCCGCTCGGCTTTAGATAATATTCACTCTGCCGATGCGGAAACCTTGTAATTATTCCCCGTAAACCTCTTTTCTCATAAACTTGACCGTTTGATCGATATCTTTGAAAACGGCTGTGTTTTCGAGTATGCGATAGCAAACGCTCGAAAGTTCTTCTTTGATCGCGGCGTCGACATTTTCTTCCGAATAGTCGCCGTTGCAAAGAGTTTTTATTTCCTCGAAGATCATCTTGAAATCGCTCAATTCTTCCGTCAAAGGTTTTCTTTGAACTATCAGATCTTTTATCGACTTCAACTGTTCGTCGAGCCTGCCGGGAAGAATAAACAGTCCTTGCGCTTCGATAAGCCCGATGCTTTCTTTTTTGATAATATGAAATTCTGGATGAGCGTGAAACACCCCCGCGGGATATTCTTCGCTCGTTATATTGTTCCGCAAAATTATGCTGAACTCGTAAGTGTCGCCTTTCTTTATTACGGTAGGACTTATGGAACTGTGCTGATTGTCGCCGTCTTTAGCGACGATGCCGAGTTCTTCGTTCGTGTAGTTTGCCCACACGGTTCTGACTTTATCGCAAAAATCTATAATGCTTTCTCGGTTTTTGCCCGATATCCTTATCGCCGTACCCGGCCAGTCGATCACACCTATTTCAAGGTCGGGATATTTTTCACTGCCGATATCGACCGCAATTTTTGCCTTTTGCAAAGGAAGAACTTCGCCTCCGCCCTGATAATGATCGTGAGCGAGAACGCTTCCGCCGATGCTCGGGAGGCATGCGTTGCAACCGATAAAATATTGCGGGATCGTATCTACGAAATCCATAAGCCGCGCAAAAGTTTCCCTGTCGATGTGCATGGGAATATGCTCGTAGTTTACCGCGATGCCGTGTTCGTTGAAATATCCGTAGGGCGAATACTGCCAGAAAAACTTCGTTCCGTTAAGCGTCAGATCGACTTTTCGTAAATTCCTTTTATTCCTCGGCGCATAGCCCTCGTTTTCTGCGCAGATAACGCACCTCGGATACCCGCCTTTAACGCTGTTTCCGCTCGCCGCTTTTTTAGCGTCGCGAAATTCGGGCTTTGCCTTGTTGATAGTTATGATCAAGCCGTTTTCGGCGTTATAGCGCGGGTTCTTGTCCAGAACGGCTTTTTTTACGTAGTTGTTCTTAACGCAATATCCGTACAGAAAATCGGTAGCGGACTTTGAATCGACTTTTAGTCTTTCGGCAAATTCTTTTTCTATCTCTGACGGCAGAAGCGATAGTTCACCCATAACGGCGTCGGTATATTTTTCAGCCTCAGAACGCTCAAACAAATCTTTTTCAACGCAAGCGTCCACAAAATCGCTCAATAAATTGCTCGGTTCCACGTCGCTTACTTCTTCAAAAAATTCACACTCTTCAAGCGTGTCTATGCCGAGTATTTCAAGTATGCGGTTGCGCTTATACGCGAGATCGTTTTCGCTAAGAAAAAGGTTTTTTTTCGCATATATCAGCAGTTCGTTTATTAATTCGAAAACAGTTTTTTTCGTCATTTTAAAGCCTTTTTAACCCTGAAAACTATCCGAAATTATCTTTTTCATTTCGTCAAATTGCGCTTCCATATCGGAAACGAGTTTTATCTGCGTTCTCGCTCTGTCAAGGTTATGACCCTCGCGATGAGTTCTGAAATACATTTCGAGCGAGAAGCAATAGTTGAAACCTCTGTTTCTTTCGACGCTGATTTTAAGCGTGTTGTGCGAGGCTTTCTTTACTTCCTCGCGGTAGGTGCGCAAAACTTCGGATATGGGTGAAATTTC
>JAGCZN010000017.1 GCA_017959995.1 Clostridia bacterium | reverse complement strand
GGATTGATGGACAGCCGACCGGAAGACTGGGTGTTTGTGGACTGGGCGGAACTTGACAACAGCGGACAGGTTTGTTACGAACAGCTGCTTATGATCGCGGCGTTGAGGGCTTGCGCGAACCTCGGGAAACAATTCGGCCAAAAGGAAAGGGCCGGGAAGTACGGAAAAATTTACGAGGAAAGCCTGAAACTTATAGAAAAGTTCTGGTGCGAAGAAAAAGGCGCTTACGTTTACTCCTACAAGAACGGAGTTCCCGACGGAAAGATCCTTCGCCAGCCCAACGTTATGGCTGTATTCTACGATCTTTGCGACGATGAACGTAAAGAAAAAATAAAAAACAACGTTTTGAAAAACGACGCCGTTACCCCGATAACCACGCCGTATATGCGCTTTTACGAACTTTCGGCATTATGCAAACTCGGCGAAACGGAATACGTTCTCCAAGAACTTTACGGTTACTGGGGCGGTATGCTCGAAGACGGCGCGACGACTTTCTGGGAAAGTTACGATAAACGGCAAAAAGAGCCCGAAAAATACGCCATGTACGGCAGAAAATACGGAAAAAGCCTTTGCCACGCCTGGGGCGCGGGGCCGCTTTATATCATAGGAAGATATATCGTAGGACTGAAGCCCGAAAACGGCGAATCATTCACGATAGAGCCGAACGTTTCCGTGTTGAAAAATTTCAGGGCTACGTTCCATTTGCCGAAGGGAAATATCAGCGTTGAAGTATGCGGCGGTAAAATCGGAATTTTATCCGAAACGCTTTGCGGAAAACTTATATTAAACGGAATAACTTACGATGTTGAGGCGGGTAAATTTACCGAAGCGGGGGTATAAATGATTTTCAATATAAACATGTTCGAATCCGAAAAACCTTACGCGGTCGTTCTCGGGAAAGGTTACGAATCCATACTTACGCACAAACACGAATTTATCGAGATCACCTACGTGGAGAGCGGAAGCGCTATGCATAAATTAGGATCCGATATAGTAAACCTGAAAAAGGGCGACATATTCGTAATAGCGGACGACAGAGAACATTCCATTCGCCCCACGTGCGAAGAAAACGAATTCCGCATAATAAATTTGATTTTTTTAAGAAACTTTGCAGATTTCGATTTTAAGGTGTTTAACCCGTTGATACCGATCAACGTCGCGCACAACAGAGAGATAACCGACCATATCGAACTTGCCAAAAACTCCTACGAAACGCGCGGAAAATACGTTGACGAAACGATAAAAGGTTGTATTTACGTAATAATGTCAAAACTTGGCGAACTATACGCTTCGGACGGCGCAAAAACGACAAAGAACTATAAAGTTGCTTACGTATCGAGCGCGGTAGATTATATTACCGAAAATTTCAATAAAAAAATCAGCCTTGAAGACGTTGCGTCCTACGTGGGAATTACGAGCGGGTATCTCCAAAGGATATTTCATAAAGAGAGAAAAACTTCCGTAATAGAATTTCTCCTGCGTTACAGAATAGAACAAAGTTGCAAATTGCTGATAGAAACGGAAAAGACCATCGCCGCAATAAGCGAGGAAGTAGGATTTTCGGATATAAAAAACTATCACTACGTCTTCAAGCGCGTATTCGGTATAACGCCGAACATATACAGGCAGACACACAGGAACAAATTCGTTACCGCAATGGAGGAAAGATGTCGGATACAGTAAACGCGGCGGACAGGAATGCCGGACGAATAAAAAAGAATAAAATAGGGCGAGAGGGAATAAAGGCGTTTATTTCGCTGTCGACAATAGGCGTTTGCCTCGTTGCGTTTTTGTTCGGCAACGTCTTCAGCAAAAACCAGGAAGACGTTGGATTCCGCTTCGGCATAAAAGGATACGAATTGCTCGGACTTTTGTCGGGCGAAGGTTCGTATCAAACGCCGGAACCGCTTAATTTTTCATACTCCGTAACGGTTACTTACCCGATGTTCATAACTTATTTCGGGCTGTTTTGCGTAGTTATACTCGCGCTGCTCGCCGCCGTTTCGTTTGTGAGATATTTTTTGATAAAGAATGAAATATTGAACAAAACAATAGGGTGGGCGATGATTTTTTCGGGGATAATTTTCGTTTCCGCATACATAGCGCTAATGTTTATAAAAACTTCCGTAACGGATCTGTACGGAGAGGAAAAGTATTTCTACAACCTGTTTGAGGTAAAACCTACGTTACTCATTATAAGTATTCTTCTCGCGGGGGCGGGGGCGATAGATTTGAAACTTAAACCGGAAACCGTACCCATGGTGAAAAGGTTTTTTCCTCTATATGGCTTTATGGTCGTACCCTTGATATTGATATTTGTTTTCAACCTTTACCCCAT
>JAGCZN010000175.1 GCA_017959995.1 Clostridia bacterium | reverse complement strand
ATCCCGCCATACCGGTAACCCAGTCGCCCGCAGACCAGCCTTGTTCGGGGTTATCGTCCTGCATAACGGCCTGAATCTCAATCGTAACTGTGAGTGTAGTGCCCGTTGCGTCAACCACGGTCTCCGCAGATATCACGATGCGCATACTTTCGCTGTTCAGGGAGTGAACGGTGCTTTTCATTACAAATACGTAGTCTTCCACGGGAACTTCTTCGCCGTATTGAGTTATTACTATATCCTTATAGCCGTGTTCAACGGTTATATTAACGGGAACTTTTCCTTGCTGGAAAACGTAACCGAGGTTGAATGAACCGTTAGCCTTGAAGACTTGGGTATATTCTACATCATAATCCACCCAACCCATCATCTCATCATCATAATAATCTTCGTAATCGTAACCGCTTACTTCGAACGCAACGTCAAACGCGACAGTACCTTCTGCAGAAACCGTACCTTCGGCGCGTAAGTCGAAGATGGGAAAGCCGAACATATCGGCAAACTCGGGGTCGATGTAAAAGTTTGCCCAAAATTCTTTGACGTTTGCGGTTTTATCGCCGTAACCCGCGGTTATATCGATAACGTTTGCATAACCTTCTATGCCGAGTTTCGCGTCAAGCGCATAGCCGCCGTTTTTCTTTTCAACGATAAAATCAAAGTTTACGTTATCGTTTTCAGCGCCAAAAGCGTAACCCATACCGGAATTAGCTATGTTTACGTCAAGTTCCAGTTTTTTGCCGACCGCGTACGTGAGTTCGCCGTGAATGTTCGCCGGTTCTTCTTCGCCGGCAATTACTACGTCAAACGTGCCGTTAGCGCCTTGTTTGTTTGCCGTGAAGTCGATTGCGAGCGTGCCCATTTCAACTAATTCATGGATTTCAACTTCTTCCTCGAACTCGTCATAATAGTAATCGTAATAGTCTCGGAGCATAGTCATCGAAGCGTTGAGAGAACAACTTTCAAACGCCCTCAGCCCGTTGTATTCAAATCTTACGTTGAGGTCTTTAATAGGCGCTTCGATTTGATCGAACATATCGTTGTCGGGAGTTAAGGCCACCAATAAGGCGTTTATGCCTTTGGAATCGGCCTTGAACCCTATATGGAGATTAAGCCAGTTAATGACAGTGGGAATTACCGTTTTTACTTCGCTTATTTCTTCTGCACTGGCATGTACCGCTACGGCTATTTTATCTATCAAGCCGGTCATTACGTTGGTGAGATATTCTTTGTCTAAATAATAGAAACCGTTATCGGTTTTAAGATCTTCAGCGGTTAAAGCGGGAAGTTTATAATTCAGAATGCTTTCCACAACGGGAACTATCTGTTCCGCTACGTCGGGGGGGATTATACCGGTACCGATAACGTCTTCGAATTCGATTTTGGTTTCGCCGGAGAGAACGCCTTTTACGTAATTGATCGCTTCGTTTACGTTAAAAGCGTACAAAGCGCCTTCAACTTCACCGAAAGGAACTACGTAGAGATCGCCGTTTTTATTTACGAGATGGAACGTTGTTAAGGATGAACTTTCTCCTTCGGTCTCGTCATAGTCGTATTGCGTTACGTTCAACGCGATCTGACCGTTACCCATAGCGACGGAAACGTCGTAATCTTTTGCGAGTGCCTCGCCGACTTCTTCATGATAAATATTCAGCGCATACTTCTTGCCGTAATTCAAAACGGTGTTGAAAATGTCTGCCAGTTTATCAACCGCGTCGGACAATTCGTTACTCATTTCTTCGGGAAGACTGATTCCGCCTAAAATATCCGCAACGGATAAACCGGTAAGAGTTTCCGCGATCAACGCTTTCTGCTGTTCGGGGGTGAGCGCTACGGGCGGATCTTCATCCACGTCCGAACTGTTGCCGGAATCACCTTCATTGTAGGAAGTTTCGTTTGTTGCGCTACTGTCTTTATTCTTTTTCTTGCAGGCGCCGAACGATAAAACGAGGCAAATTACAAGACAAAGCGTAACGATAGAAAGCCAAATTTTCTTGTTCATAAAAATTCTCCTTTATTTTTTTGCAAAAATATCTTTTGCATTTTTATATTATAGCATAAACGCTTCGATTTGTAAAGCGTAAATACGTTTCATATAAATACGTTTCAAAAAACGGGCTGTTTCCCTTTATGAACAAATAAAAAACCGACGCGGTTAAACGTCGGTTTTTTTCTTTTTCAGGTTTTTCAGAATTTGATTCTGTATCCGAAACTGTCGCCTTCGGGCTGTTCGCCGTCGGGCGCGTAATCGGGATCGGGTTCAAATCCGTATTTCGCCATCGTTACCGCAACCGCTTCTTCAACGGGTTTAAGATCGTTTTCGTTCTTCACAACGAATTCCTGCGCTTCCGCATCGGGATCTACGGTAACTTTTACTTCGTCCTCTGAAATAACGGCTTTTACAACCACTACGCCGTCGTGCGATTTATCGGGCTCAACGCCTTCTTCCGCAAACATGGCGTAACCTTTGACCATATTCCTGATTTCGCCGAGAAGCTCTTTTGCGGAGAGCGGTTCGGGGAATTTGATTCTGTAGCAGAACCTATCGGCATCGACAAGTTCTTTGTCCTCGTCCGCGCCTTCGCTCTCAAAGCCGTAACTTTCCATAAAGGCGGCCACTTTTTCCTTCGCCGCGGTAAATTCTTCGGCGCAAGCGAACGAAATGTCTTCACAATTACCTTCGGGATCGAGTTCGGCGGCTACTTTGTCTTCAAAAAGTTGTGCTTTTACAACCATCTTGCCGTTGTGGGCTCTGTCCGTATTGCCGTTTTCATACAGCGCGAACGAGGTAACGTAAAGCCTGAACTGCCTGAACGCGTCGGCAAGAACGAATTCTTTCGCCGTTTCTTCCTTGGCGGCTATAACGTACCGATAAGTTTCGGTAACGTCGAACGAGGCGGCGTCGGTTTCGGTGTTTTCAGCAACGGCAAGGCCGTTTTCTTCCATAACTCTCGATATAAGTTCAAGCGCAACGAACACGTTTTCGCCTTCGGTAACGGCGTAAGTATTTTTAAGTTCGCCGCCGTCTTTTACGGTGAGTATGGCCGAATATTTTTCTGCGTCAAGCGCAAAACCGAGGTTAAGCGTATCGTTTTCCGCCGGTATCTGTTCGTAAACGAGTTTTCCTTCTTCGGCTTTGGCTTCGTCTGCCACGGTAAAGGAAGCCGCGTAAGCGCGGAGCGCGGCGTACCTTTCGGCATAGTCGGCAACCGCTTCGTAAGTTACGCTGTACTCGTAAACGTTGGATATATCTTCGTAAGAAGAAGGCGCAAGTTCCGTATTTTCGCCGCTGCGTACAAGTCCGTTCACGTCAGCCATCTTCTCTATGAGAGAAACGGCTTCGTCAAAGCTCGCGTCGTCGGTAACGGCAACCTGTTCGAACTTCTCTTCTTCGGGCACTATGTAGGCCTTACCGTCCTTTTCATTTATATAATTCAGCCCCGTTTTGGCCTGCAGTTTAACTTCTCCGTTCTCCGCGAAGAGTTTGGCGAGAACGATCTTTTCAACGTAGGATTTCTCACCCTCGGCAACTTCTTTTCTGTAAGAGGCGAGTTTCGCGCGGAGCCTGTCGTAATACGATACGAGCGCGGCGTTACCGTCAACGGGCGCTTCCGCCATTTCGGAAACGGGTTCAAGCCACCTTGCGTAAAGTACTACGTTCGCCCTGGGCATTACCGATCTGTTGAAATCGTACTTCAGGGTTTTATCTATGCACCAACCGCCGAATACGTAGCCGTCTTTCTCGGAAGAAACGAGTTCGGGAAGTTTTCTGCCGTATTTTCTGTGAATGGTTTTTACCCTCTTACCGCCGTTGGTTCTGAACTTGATCTTGTATACGGTTCCGACCGAGCAGAAGTAAGCGATGATTATGAAAAGAAGAATCACGCCTACGAGCGCGGCAAGGCCGATAAGCAGGTATTTAAGCGTTTCGGACTCCACGAAGCCCGCAAGAAGCCCCGTAAGACGTGAAAGCGCCAGATTAGACGTATTACCCATCAAGTAATATGTACTGAAATGCATTGTGGTAAACATTATATGTCCCTCCGCTATTTTATCCCATTCCACGCTTTTTCCTTCGTAAGTTACTACGGAATTGTCTTCCATTACGAATTGAAGCGTCGTTTCATAAGTTTCTATACGGCCGCCGGCATCTACGTACGCCACTAGAAAAGTGGCTATATCTACCTTCTGGGCCTTGATTTTTTCAAGCGTTCCGTCGGAAAGTTTAACGGATACGTTATATTTGGTGGCGCCGTCAGACTCGGTGAGAACGGCGGTTCCGTCTATATTCACGGTTATCCCGAAAGATTCTATCGCGGAAAGTTTTCTCGCAACGGAATCGGTCTTTTTGCTTTCGGTAAGGGTTTCGTCTTCCTCGGCCGCTTCGGCGGTGGTGGCCGAAAGCGTTGCGCGGCTGTCGAACTTGCCGCCCTCAACGGTTACGGTAACGTTACCGTCGGTAAGTTTTCCCTCGGGATTGGTGGCGTAGTTATCCGCCGTGGAGGTAATAAAGTCGTCAAACGCGCCCCTTGCGGCGAGTATGGCGGCCATATCGTAACCGGCGGCGTCTATGGCGTTGAGCGCCCTTTGGCTCTCTTTCGCTATTTCCCTTATCTGGTTGGGCGAATAATCTCCGCTTGCCGCTTTCTGTTCGGCAACGGTTTTTATTTCGTTCACGGCGGTATTGGTTATGTTTTTCTTTATCGTTGCGGCGGAATCGGCAAGCGCCGTTTTAACGGCGGCTTTTGTGAAAGCGTCGTATTCCGCAACGGCGGCTACGGCCGCGTTGTATTCCGCGGCGTTGTATATCTTATCATTTATTATTATATTGCCGTAAGTGCCCGCAAAGGTCTGCGGAATCGTTTCAACGGCGTTCGCGTTCGCTATCACTTCGCTGAAAACGGGTATGTCGCTATAACTTGCGGCGGTAGCCGCGGCCGCTTTCGCATCGGCGAAAATACCCGCTACTTCGGCGGCTTTTTCGTCGGTATAAAGATCCGCGTCGTATTCTTTTTCGGCGTCGGAAAGTTTATCCGCGGCGGCGCTTTTAACGGTGTTTATCTTATTCGCTATAAGCGTTACGTATTCGGTGTGTTTATCTTCAATTTCGGAAAGAACGGGTTCCGCGAACCAATCCGCGGCGGACGCCTCGAGTTCGCCTACGGTCATAACCGAAACGTCTCCCTCGGCCTTTACCACGGAGAATTTATCGGTGGCAACGTCTCCCTCTTTCGCCGAGATCAGCGAAACGTCGTAAACGGCAAAGGTCTTGTCTACGTTGACTTCGTATTTCGTTTTGATAGAGGCAACTACGTTATAAACTACGTCCGTTCCCGCCGTGAAGAAAAGATCGACCGCGCCGTTAGTCGCCTTGTTTTCGATAAGTTCCACGGCATCGGCGGCGATGATCAGCGGTTCGCCCGAGCGCGAAGCGTATATCACGAAAACGTTTTGGCCGTTCATGGTTACGGTGTACTTAACGTCGTAATTATACTCGGAAGCGTCTTCCCAGCCGGCGGCGGTTGCCCTGATGTCGGCAAGCGCCTTTGCGGCTACGCTCGCCGTTACGTCGGTTTCCTTTTCCCCCGCGGCGTAAGCGTAGGTTCCGGGAACGGAAACGAGATAGGTGTCGTCCTTTCCGTATTCCCCGACCATGGCGTTGTATTCTTCCACGGAAGATACGAGCGCCGCGTATTTGCCGAGAGTTTCAAAAGACACGGTCAGGTCGGCGTTTTCCGTATAGTTTCCGAGGGCCGTATGGTAATCGTCCGCATCGGCGGCCACCTGTTCGAGCCCGCTCTTCATTTCTGCCTTTCCGTCAAAGTCAAGATCGTACGTGATTGCGAGATACGCCTGCGTGCCGTTATCCACGTAAGAAAGACCGGCCGGAAGCGTATCGGCGTAAACATTCCCCGCCACGGGCAAAAGGCAGAAGAACAGCGCCGCCGAAATAACGGCGACGAGCGCAAGCGTCAACATCGAACTTTTTTTGATTTTGCTGCTGATCATAAATACTCCTTTGAGTCGCGTCGGCTCAAAAAGCGGAAATTGCGTTCGCGGAAATATATAATAATATATCCTGCAAATATTTTATCATATAATCACGCGTATTACAATCTTTTTTCCCGATATTTTTTATTTTTTTTGTGAATTTATTGTGAAAATTGTTCCCTTTCCAGCAAATCGGCCTCTCCGTCTATCGTAAAAACCGCTTTTTGCCGCGAAACGGGATGAACGAACGAGATCCCGCAGCACGTTAAAAGTTGCCCGAATCGCACGGAATCGTCGTTTCCGTAAAGACGGTCGCCCACAAGCGGATGCCCTATATGGGCGAGATGCACGCGTATCTGGTGCGTTCTGCCCGTTTCCGTAACAATTTTCACAAGCGAGCCGAGCTTCACCGGTTTTGACGAGATAATGCGCGTTTTAGCGGGTTTTCCGTTCTCGGAAACAAATCTTTTGGCGCCGCCGTCCGACGATATAGGCGCCGATATAACGAGTGGCGCGGGTACTTCGCCCGTACATACGGCCAAGTAGGTTTTTTCCACCGAACGTATCTCTTCGCACAAAATCGAGTGCGACAGGGCGTTTTTGGCGAGCAAAACCAGACCGGAAGTATCTTTATCCAGCCGCGTTACCACGCGGAATACGCCTTCCGGATAAAGGAATTTAACGCCGTTAAAAAGGTTGCCCGTAAAATGCGGCGCGGCGGGCATTGAAGCAATCCCCGCAGGCTTGTAGACCAATAAAACGTCTTCGTCTTCGTAAACCGTTCTGACGCCGAGATCCTCGGGAGCGTAATCAAACGCGCCCGTTTCCTTAAAAACCAGCGTAAGCGCGTCGCCCGCCTTTGCCGTAGCCCTCACCGTAACGGGGGCGCCGTTCAGTAAAATATGGCCTTTTTCACGCAAAAAACGTATTCTTTGCCCGGAATAACGGCTACGTAGAAAATCTCTCAGCAGACAATCCTTTTCAATTGTGAGAGTTATCGTTCTGTCCATAATAATACGATGCGGCGCCTTATTTACATCGGGCGCCGCGCACGTAAAGCGATCAGATAAGATTTTCCGGGTTGAGCGGTTTGAGTTCGTCGGGAACGAAAACCCCGTCCTTCCTTATCAGAACGTCGTCAAACCAGATCTCGCCGCCGCCGTATTCGGGCGTCATTATTAGCACGAGATCCCAATGGACGGAGGAAATATTCCCGTTATAGCAATCGTCGTAACAGCAGCCGGGCGTAAAGTGAATGGAGCCGCGGATCTTCTCGTCGAACAATATATCGCCCATCGGCTTGGTAACGTAAGGATTTACGCCTATCGCGAATTCGCCCACGTAGCGGGCGCCTTCGTCGGTATCGAGTATTTCGTTAAGTTTTACGGTATTGTTACCGGTTGCCTTTACTATTTTGCCGTTCTTGAATTCAAGGCGGATATTTTCAAACTTCGTTCCCTTGTAAACGGACGGGGCGTTGTAGGTAATTACGCCGTTGACGCTGTTTTTGACGGGCGCGGAATACACCTCTCCGTCGGGAATATTCTTCTGCCCCGAACACTTTTCGCTGCCGATTCCCTTTATAGAGAAGGAAAGATCGGTATCTTTGGCGATAAGGCGCACTTTATCGGTTTTATCAAGAAGATCTTTCAATGCGTCCATCGCTCTGTCCATTTTTGAATAATCGAGGGTGCATACGTCGAAGTAGAAATCCTCGAACGCCTCGGTGGACATACCCGAAAGTTGCGCCATCGACGGCGTAGGATAGCGCAGAACCACCCACTTGGTCTTTTTTACCCTTATCTCGTGATGAACGGGGTGACCGTAAAGGGTATCGTAAAGTTTATT
>JAGCZN010000174.1 GCA_017959995.1 Clostridia bacterium | reverse complement strand
GGATTAACACATGATTTTATAATTTCAAGCTCGGTCATCAGCGCGTCGTCGATATGAAGTCTGCCGGCGGTGTCGATAACGGCGTAATCAAATCCGTAAGATTTTGCGTATTCAACTCCCTTTTTTGCTATTTCAACCGGGTTACCCTGCCCTTTTTCAAAAACTTCTGCGCCCGCTTTTTCACCTACTATTTTAAGTTGGTTTATAGCCGCGGGACGGTACACGTCGCAAGCGATAAGAAGCGTTGTTTTATTTTGCTTTTTTAGGTAAAGCGATAATTTACCGCAAAGCGTGGTTTTGCCCGCGCCCTGTAAACCGCACATCATTATTACCGTGGGCGGCGCGGAAACCTCAAGTTTGGAATTGGTGCTGCCCATAAGGGCAACAAGTTCTTCGTTTACGATTTTAATAACCTGCTGCGCGGGACTCAGGCTTTTAAGTATGTCCTGCCCGAGCGCCTTTTCGCTGACGCTGTTGATAAAACGTTTTACAACCGCTATATTGACGTCCGCTTCTAAAAGAGCGATGCGCACTTCACGCATTGCCTGCTTGATCTCATATTCGTCAAGCTTGCCGCGTTTGGTCATTTTCGCAAATATATGATTAAGTTTTTCACTCAAGCCGGAAAAAACGGCCATCAGTATTCCTCCAACAATCTTCCGATTTCGGCTAACGCTTCATCAGATGAAATACAGCCTTTTTCAGCCTTATCGAGAATTTTTTTTGTTTTCCCGAACTTTTCGGCAAATCCGAGACGCTCTTCCGCGCCGATAAGCATTTCCTTTGCTTTTCTTAGCCCGTCGTTCACGCTCTGGCGGCTGGTGTTTTTTATCTCCGCTATTTCACCGAGAGATAAATCACATTCGTAATATAAATTGAAAAGATCCTTCTGGTGTTCGGTCAATAAATTTCCATAAAGACCGAACAGATGAATCAATTTTAGATTTTTATCCATAAAACAGGTGTAAAGCATTTTTGCCTTACACCCGTACAGTTTATCAGAAATATAAGTATTTGTCAACCGATTTTAAGAAAAAAATCAAATAATTCCGTCAACGAATTGACGTACGTCGAAATAATCGACGTCGTCAAGTTTTTCACCCGTACCTACGTAAACTACGGGAACTTCGAGTTCTCCGCACATAGACACAACGAACCCGCCCTTTGCCGTACCGTCGAGTTTGGTGAGAATTATTCCGTCTATACCTACGGCTTCGTTGAACACTTCCACCTGATTTACCGCATTCTGGCCGGTAGTGGCGTCGAGAACGATAAGTTTATAGAACTTTGCTTCGGGGTACTCTTTTTCGACCGTGCGCGACATCTTTTTAAGTTCTTCCATAAGATTCGCCTTAACGTGAAGTCTGCCGGCAGTATCTATAATGAGATAATCGGTTTTTTTTGCCTTGGCGGAAGTTATGGCATCGAAAACGACTGACGACGGATCGCTTCCCTCTGCGGATTTGATTATCTTTACGTTTGCTCTTTCCGCCCATACGGTAAGTTGTTCCGAAGCGGCGGCGCGGAAAGTATCGGCGGCGGCGATTGCAACGGTTTTTTTGTTTCCGGAAAGCATATGCGCTAATTTGCCGATAGACGTCGTTTTGCCTACGCCGTTTACACCTATAACCATAATAACCGCGGGAGGCTCTATTTCAAGCGGTTCGGCGCGTTCGATGGTTTGGATCAATATCTCTTTAAGGGCGTTTACAACACCTTCGTTTTCGGTTATTCCGTCGCGCTTTACCCTGTCGCGAAGATCTTCCACGATATCCATGGAAGTTCTTACGCTTATATCGGAAGATATGAGTATTTCCTCAAGTTCTTCATAGAAGTCTTCGTCGATCTTCCCTCTCGAGAACAAAACCGAAAGCTTTTCGGAAATTTTATCTTTGGTCTTTTTTAACGCAGAAAATATTTTGCCGAAAAATCCCATTTCGCCATCCTCTTTTTAATTTATGGCTTCGCTTCCGACTTCCGAAAGTTCTACCGAAACGATACTTGAAACGCCTTTTTCCTGCATGGTTACACCGAACAGCGCATCGGCAAGTTCCATAGTTACTTTTTTGTGGGTGATCACGATAAACTGCGTTTCGGCAGAGAAGTTTTTAAGATACTTCGCAAACCTTTCAACGTTAGCTTCGTCAAGCGCGGCCTCTATTTCGTCAAGCACGCAGAAAGGCATCGGACAAAGCCGGAGTATCGCGAACAGAATAGCAATGGCGGTAAGCGCCATTTCCCCGCCCGAAAGAAGCGATATCTTCTGCAATTTCTTTCCCGGCGGTTCCGCTACTATTTCCACGCCCGCATCGAGCGGATCGTCGCAATCCTCGTAATCGAGAAGAAGATCGGCGCTGCCGCCACCGAAAAGTTCCTTGAAAATCTTGCGGAAGTTTGCGCGTATCACTTCAAAACCGGAATTAAATTTTTCCGTCATTTCGTCGGTAAGTGCCTTTATGCCTTTCCTCAGATCCTCGGCGCCTTTTTCAAGGTCTTCTTTTTGCAGAATGTTATCCTGATAAATAGCGTTTATCGCCTCGTAATCTTCTATTGCGTTGTTGTTTATCGGCCCGAGCCCGCGTATCTTCCTCTTTATTTTTTCGATCTCCGAAGCCGACGTCTTTATGTCGTAATCGTCGATTTTCAGCTCAAGACAATCCTCGTAAGTGAGGTTGTAGTCTTCCATAAGTTTTTCAGCCGAATAGCGCAGATCGGTATCGACTTTTTCAACGTTGTATTCGTCTTTTATCTTATCCGCCGAAAGTTGCGCTATTTCGGAATTGAGCATTGAACGCATATTGTTCGAGCGTTCGATATTTTTTTGAAGCTGTTCTTTTTTCGCTTCGGCTTTCGCAAGTTTTTCACGCAGCGCGCCTACCGCCTGCTGTTCCTCGCTTGAAAGAACGATCTGTTCCATATCGGTTTTCAGTTTTTTGATTATATCCGTATTGGCGGAAATCGTAACGTCGTTTTCGCGAATGGCGCTGCGCAATACGTTTATTTCTTCGGTAATACGGTTAATTTCGGATGCGTTGGATGAAAGTTCCGATTTGAGCGCCGCAAGCCTCGTCTGGCAAGCCGTATTTTCCTCAACGAGCCTGTCCCTTTCTTTCTTCAATTCGTCATTATTTACGTTGCTGATTCTCGCGGAGGATTCGTTCTTTTTTCTTTCGGCGCGAAGCATACTGTCCTCGGCGAAAGTCGTTTGACGTTTTATCTCGTCAAGTCGGGTATTTATTTCTTTGAGCGAATCCCTGTAACCGTTTATCTCCTTTTCGGTTTCGGCTATTGAAATTTCACACTGCGAAAGTTTTTCTTTAAGAACTACGAGCGATTGTTTCTTCTCGTTCAAATCGGCGTTCATACTCGCAAGATCGGCGTTAAGACCGTCAAGCGTCTTTTCGTACTGAACTTTACGTTTATTGGCGGTTTCGTAATCCGCTTTGAACGATTCGAGTTCTTTGTTTATCGTTTCCACCTTACCGTCGACAGACAGCAGGTTTGGAGCGTTCTGCTTTCTCGAACCGCCGGTCATGGTTCCCTGCGGGGAAAGAACGTCGCCGTCAAGGGTAACTATTTTGAAGGCAAAACGGTATTTTTTCGCTATTGTTTTTGCGTTGTCAAGAGTGTCGCAAACGAGCGTGTTTCCGAGCAGATAACGTATAACGGGTTCGTAATAACCGTCGTAATCCACGAGTTTCGCTGCCATGCCGAGCGCGCCGCGATCGTTAAGAGCGCTTAACGCTTCCGGTGAATCCGGCCTGTACTTGACCGCCGACACGGGAAGAAAAGTAGCCCTGCCCCAGCCGTTCCGTTTGAGAAAATCTATAAGGAACGCGGCGTCATCCTCGTTTGCGGTAACGATATACTGTATGGCGTTGCCCATGGCTATTTCTATGGCAACTTCATACTTTCTGTCGGTACGGATTATGGAAGCCACTACGTTTTTGATGCGCCTTCCTACTTCTTTGTTTTCCTTCGCTTCGCCCATAAGCCTGCGAACGGCTTCCTGGTAGCCTTCAAAAGAATCTTTCAGCGCCCTGTAGAAACGTTCGCTCGCTTCAAGCGTGGTTATCGAGTTATTTAATGCCGAAATTCTATTGTTTATATCAAAAAGTTTTTCGCGCGTGACTTTCGCGCCGTTGGCGCTGGCCTCTATTTCGTCGTTCAGCGAACCAATAGCTTTATTGACCGAAGATATCGACTCTGCCAGAACGAGTTTTTCGCCGTTGTATTGGGTTAGTTTATTCCTGAGTTCCTCCACCTTATCGAGAGTTTCCTTCTGGTGCGAGGATATAAGCGACTGTTCGGCTTCGAGCGAACTTAAACTGGATTTTATATCGGTAAGATTTTGAAGCGACGCTATTACCTGATTCGTGTCGTCCTTCGCGGCGCTTTCCGTTTCGTTGATCTCCGTTATCAACGAAACGAGTTTTTCGCCCAGTCTGCTTGCCTTTTCGGTAAGCGAATCCTTTTCGTTTTCAGCTTTGAGCGAAAAACTTTTCTTTTCGGCAAGGCTTGAAGACAGATCGTTGATCTTATTCTGATTTTCGTTGTTCTGCGTCTTTAACCGATCGATCTCTCCCGTAAAGAACTCAACTTTCTGCCCCGTAAGTTTTACGTTGCCTTTCTGTGTTTCAAGCCCCACGGTCTTCTCGAGAATCTCGTCGTTCAGGGATTTTATCTCGTTATCGGATTTTCCCACCGCTTCCATACTTTCGGCGTACAATTGTTCGGCGGCGGCGTAATCGGCGTTTTTGATCTCAAGGTCTTCGGTTATGCCCTGAAGTCTCGTTTGAATGGCGCTTTTTTCACCCGCGGCGTTTTCCACCTTGTACAGATACGAATTTACTTCGTGTTTTTTAAGTTCCTCGGAATAAGCGTTATAGGTGCGCGCGGTTTCAGCCTGCCTTGAAAGCGGGGCAAGTTGCCGTTCCAGATCCATGCACATATCGGAAAAACGCGTTATATTGTCTTGCGTTTTTTGTAATTTTCTCTCCGTTTCCTGCCGTTGCGCCTTGGTTTTCGCTATACCAACGGCTTCCTCGAAGATAGAACGCCTGTCCTCCGGCTTGGAAGAAAGTATTTCCGTAACCTTATTCTGCCCTATTATGGTATAGCCTTCTTTACTCAGGCCGCATTCGTGAAGAAGATTTATTATGTCTTTCAATCTTCTCGGTTTTTTGTTTATATAATATTCGCTCTCGCCGCTGCGGTAGAGTTTTCGGGTTAAAATAACTTCGGTATATTCCTCGCTTTTGAAAATTCCCGAAGAATTATCGAAAAACAGCGAAACTTCGCAGTAGGAAAGCGATTTTCTGCTTTGCGTTCCGTTAAAGATCACGTCCTGCATGCTTGATCCGCG
>JAGCZN010000173.1 GCA_017959995.1 Clostridia bacterium | reverse complement strand
CCGTTCGCTTCAAAACTTGCGGAAACAAACGAGGAAACCGTAGCCGTTACGGAAGTATCCAGTTTTCAGCTTGAAACGATGAACGCGTTTACGCCCCACGTAGCGGTGATAACCAACGTTTCGGAAGATCATCTTTCAAGGCATTACAATATGCAGAATTACGTATATCTGAAAAGCAAAATACTTTTTAATTTAAGAGAAAGCGAATATGCCGTGCTTAATTACGACGATTACGTCGTGCGCGGTTTCGCCGATAAAACCAAAGGCAAAGTAATATTCTTTTCGGCAAGGGAAAAAGTTGACGGGGCGTACGTTGCGGACGAAAAAATATATTTCCGCGATCAACCCGTTTTGGACAGAGAAGTTATAAAGGTGGAAGGGGAACACAATCTCTATAACGTGCTTGCGGCGGTGGCGGCGGGCAAAATACTTAAAATTCCCGACGCCGCCATAGCGGAAGCGGTTGCGGAATTCAAGGGGATAAAACACAGAATAGAATTTATCGGCAGCGTAAACGGCGTCGATTATTATAACGATTCCAAAGCCACGAACGTCGATTCTACGCTTAAAGCGCTTGAAGCCATGAAAAAACCTACCGTTTTGCTTCTCGGCGGCAAGGATAAAGGGCAGGATTTCGACGTTCTGTTCAAAGCCTGCGCCGATCGCAACGTTGTAAAAACAATACTTTTCGGCGAAACGCGCTACAAAATGCTTAAAAGCGCGGAAAGAGCCGAGTACGGAAACTTTTGCGTTGCCACCAATTTTTTTTCCGCCGTAAATCTTGCGCGTTCCGAAGCGGAAGAGGGGCAGAACGTACTTTTAAGTCCCGCATGCGCCAGTTTCGACGAGTTTTCCGGCTATGAACAGCGCGGCGAAAAATTTGCCGAAATAGTAGGCGGTTTTTCATGAAAAAACTTCTTAAAAAAAACGGAACGGGGGATATTTTCATTCCGGTAACGGCTGTTGCGCTTTCTCTGTTCGGAATACTTATGGTTTATTCCGCAAGTAATTATTCGGCGCTTAAAGATTACGGTGACAGTTTCTTTTACGTCAAAAAACAGACGGCAGGCGTTTGCATCGGCGTTATAACTATGATATTCGCCGCCGGTTTCGATTACGGCAGATATAAAAAGGCGGGCGTTGCGGCAATAGCGGTAAGCGCGTTACTTCTCGCGGCGGTATTCGTTCCGGGGCTCGGCGTGGAAAGTTACGGGGCAAAACGCTGGATAGGCTTTGCCGGAATAACGCTTCAACCTTCGGAGATCGCCAAATTCGCGTTCGTTCTGTTCGCGGCAGGGTATTTTTCAAAAAAACCGGAAAGAATAAACACTTTCAAAGGCGTTTTACCCGTGCTCGCCGTAGGCGCGGGGCTGTGCGTTCTTATCATAGCGGAGCCGAATATGTCCATAACCGTGTGCGTTGGGCTTTTGATGATAGGCATGCTTTTCGCCGCCGGTCTCAAATGGAAGCACGCCGCCGTAATATCCGTTCCGGTGGTTGCCGCCGTTCCCGTGCTTATAGCGGCGGAGCCTTACAGACTTAAAAGATTTTCCGCGTTTCTTGATCCTTGGGCGTCGCCCAAAGGAGAGGGGTATCAACTATTGCAGTCGCTTTACGCGCTGGGTTCGGGCGGATTGTTCGGAGTGGGGCTTTTCAATTCAAGGCAGAAGTACGATTTTTTACCTTTTTCGGAATCGGATTTTATCCTGTCCGTTATAGGCGAAGAACTCGGTTTCGCAGGCGTTGCGGTACTTTTTATCGCAATGGGGTTTCTCGTTTACAGGGGAATAAGGGCGGCGGCAACGGCGAAAGATTTGTTCGGTTGTTTGCTCGCATCGGGAATAACGCTCGTTTACGCGATACAGGTGGCTATAAACGCGCTCGTAGTTTCGGGTAGCATACCTCCTACGGGGCTTCCTTTACCTTTAATAAGCAGCGGAAACACGTCGGTAATAGTTTTTCTTGCATCTTTCGGAATTTTATATAACGTATCGAAGGGCGGCGCATATTAACTTTTTGCGTCGCTTTTACGTATGATAAAACGTAAAATTCATCAACGCGGGTACGTTATGGAAAAATACGTTATAAACGGCGGAAGAAAAGCTTACGGTTCCGTAAATACGGATAGGGCGAAAAATTCTCTGCTTCCGATAATAGCGGCTACCGTTGCGGTGGGCGATAAATGTTTTATTGAAGATTTTCCGCACTATACCGATACCGAAACGCTACTTGAAATAGTAGCGGAAATGGGCGGGAAATACGAAAAATACAACGGAGGCGTATCCGTTGATACGGCAAATCTTAAAACGGGCGTTTTCCCCGAAGAACTGTTCGGTAAAATACGCGCTTCGGTATTCATGCTGGGTGCGGTAGTCGCGAGAACGGGCTATGCGGAAACAACGCTTCCGGGCGGTTGCAATATAGGGGAACGCCCGATAGACGCGCACGTTTCCGCCCTCGGGCAGATGGGAGTAAAAACCGAAATAAGCGGCAACAAATTGTTTTGCAGGTGCAAACGTCTTAAGGGCGCGGATATAACGTTTCCTTTTATAAGCGTAGGCGCAACGGAAAACCTGATGATTGCGGCCGCCGTTGCCGAGGGCGATACCGTTTTACGTAACGCCGCGCGCGAACCCGAAGTTTCGGATCTTGCGCGTTTTCTCAATTCCTGCGGGGCAAAAATAAGCGGCGCGGGTACGGACGAGATCGTAATAAAAGGCGTAAAAAAACTTCACGGCACGGCGTATCTGCCGATTCCCGACAGAATAACTGCCGGAACTTTTCTTATATTAACGGTTCTTTTGGGCGGGGAAACCTAAATAAAAGGGTGCGGAATTCAAAATATTTCGTCGGTTAT
>JAGCZN010000172.1 GCA_017959995.1 Clostridia bacterium | reverse complement strand
GAAGAAGTGCTTGCCGTCCGTAGTGGAAACGGGTTCAAGCTGCGTAGCGTTCGAGGTGATCGTTACGGAAGAACCGAAATCTTCCTGATTTAATATAGCGGTGCTCGCAAGCCCGGCGGCGTTATCGTCGGCAATGAACAGGTTGGTTGCAACCTGCGTATTGACCAACATGCCCGTAACCGTAACGCTGTTGTTCATAGTGAACCAGGCGAACGACGTTCCCACCGCAAGCCCGAGCGCTACTATCAAAGCGACGGACGCCACTATAATTTTATTTACGGATTTTTTCATTTTTTATACTCCTTAAAAGTAAAATTAACTGTCTTTATCTCATAAAACCCGCCAAAAGGCAGGGAATTTTACTTCCCGCCTTTCGGATTGATTTCAAGGTAATATTTTAGAGATTAGGAAAGTGCGAGGGCTGTTACATTTGCCGGTGATGCGACACCAAAATGTAAACCTACCGTAAGCGCCCATTCGCCGTTCAATTCTGCAAATGTATCATTTTTACACGTTGTATCAGCGCCTTCGAGATAAAGTCTGACAACAACTTTATAGTATTTTGTTGAATTAGCAGCAACCTGTACCAAATTTCCGTCTGCATCATAACTTATAGCAGTCGTTCCAGTGGTTGAACTAACAGCGGAACTATCAAAATTGCCAGCACCTGAAGGGGCATATATAAATTTTTTATCCGAAGCGGTTATTGCAGCAATTGTACCACCGGCTGTTATATCCTGTACAAAAAACGCAACACGATGAGCCTTCGTTGCAGATGTTTCACTAGCGTCAGGGGTATATGCAAGACCAAGAGTTGTAACACGGATATATTGAGCGGTTGCTTCCGTATTAACGGCTTTTAATTGAAATACATAATCAACATATCCTTTTGCGTCATCCACATAAGCAGCTTCAAAGGCAGACGTGTCGGCAGGATTATACGCAACATAAGGATTGGCAGCAGTATCATGCTCTTTGCTACCATCCGATTTCGCATCAGTTGTATAGAAGAAATTGATACCATTAACCGTGGACACAGGCTCAAGAATAGTTTCATCTATTGTTGCATTAAGCGCACTACTCAAAAATAAACTATCTGCTAATTTTGCTGTACTACCAAGAGTATCTTCAGCGATAAACAAGTTGCTGGAAACCTGCGTGGTAACTTTCATGCCGGTAACAGTTACGTTGTTGTTCATAGAGAACCAAGCGAAGGTGGTGCCGGTGGCAAGGCCGAGAGCAGCTACGAGAGCTACGGATGCAACGATAATTTTTCTCATTGCTTTTTTCATTGTTTTTTTCTCCTTAAAATTTAATATTTTTTTATTTTTTTTCTATTTTACCGGCAACGCCGGTTAAAACCTGAATATGTACTTCGTACGCAAGATTTTTGCCTTTGCGAAGCAAACCGTCAACTTGCCAGAATATCTATCTGCATTTTCACGCGGTCGCCCAGGCGATCGTCGGTACACTGTGCGTCCCACCCTTCGGTCCAGATAACTACCGTGTATTTCTGACCTACTTCCGGGGGAAGATCTCGCCCGCGGATGGAAAACAATACACTGTCACTCACAAACGGGCGGGTTTCATAATAACCGTAACGGAGAAGCGTTGCTTTTAAAACTTCTTGCGCGGCGGTAGTGGGTTCATCCTTGGCGAAGATCATATTCGACGGATCGTTCGTGGGCTTATCCCCCTCTATCACCATAACGCGCAGAACGCTTAACGGATCGCCAACCGTATCGATAACGTTGAGGTCCATAACGTAATCTACCCCGTTTTCGCTTTCGTTTATCAGATAGAAACTGTAAGCGAGATAGCGAAGAACCAACTTATCGGATTTATCACCCATGCCGTTTGAAATATCAGACGGGATATCCACAAACGTGGTTTCACCCTGACCGCTTAATCCGCTGAAAGTGAGGCGCGAAGACCTTTCGGACATATCTTCTTTTGCGCTTAACGCAATGCGCACCCCGCCGTTGTTTATGTTTACTATGAAGTTACCTACTTTGTTACCGTAAATGGTAAAGCCCGCAAACATTATAAGCAGTATAAGCGAAACGAGAATGGCTATCGTAGAAACGCGCATGTGACGGAGGCGCTTCTCCCACCTGATTTTTTTATACTCGAATTCCATTCCGTACTCCTTATAGTTCAGCTCACCTTGCAACAGTTTTTTAACAATAAAAAAAGTTGCCGATTACCACTTGATGAAGTACTTCAGCAACTGACTACCATATCTTATTAACCTTAAGACTTAGGCTCTATAGTTTTGCGCCGCAACGTTTCCGTTGCTTTGCCTTTATTGATTACTGCATACATTATTACACATTCTAAAGCGATTGTCAACCGTTTTTCGACACTTTTTACAAAAAAAATAAAAAAATTTTTTTGCCTGTTTCTTTCAGCGCCGGCACGGGCGTAATTCCTTGATCATTATATAATATATAACATAATTTTTACGCTATAATATATGTGCGGCGCGATATTTTATGTGCTACGCACGCGATATGCCCTATCGGGCGCGATATGTTTGCCTTGCGGCAAAACCTTATATTATATAATAATATTCGTCCTTTACGTTCCCGAAAGGAACATTTCGCAAATCCGTAAGGATTTATTTCGCATCCCGAATGGTCAATCAAGAAGGGGCGAATCTTCGGAGTAGAAACTGCCGCTTACGTAACGGAAACCTTGCTGTTTTACAAAATCCGCCTCGGCTTCGTTTTCTATACCGCTTGCGATAAGCACCACGCCGTGTTCCTGCGAATACCGCTTTAACATATCTATCATTCCGCTGATGAAAAAATTCTGTTGCGACTGCATTATAAACGACGCGGGCAGTTTTATCCAGGCAAAACGCACGTTCTGCAATTCGCCGAGGAAAGCCGCGTTATCTGCCATTTCAACCCCGTCCAGCGCGACGTTGAAACCCAACGAGTTGAATTTTTTTACGTTTTCACGCACGGCCTGCGCGCCGAATTCGGTAAGGCCTACGTATATTTCCGACGGATCGCCGTGAAGTTTTTTGATTATGCGGTAAAGATCATCCGGAAAAGACGACGACATCATCTGCCGCGTGCTTGCGGAAAACGCGAAACGGACGGGCGCGCCGTCTTCCGTGTGAATCTGCTTGTATTTGAGCACGGCGGCGCAAAGTTGCGTGAAAACGTGCTGCCCCACGCGGTGTATCTCTCCCGACTGAACGAGCGCCGGCACGAATTTTTCGGAGCGGATGGCGCCGAGCTCGGGGTGGTTCCACACCACGTCGGTATCGTAACCGAACACGGCGTTGGTTTCAAAATCAATTATGGGGCGATAGTACAAAACGAAATCGTTACCCTCCAGCGCAGACTGTATTCCGCGGTAGTACATGGAGTTTTCATCGTCTTCATAATCGAGTTCGGGCGTGTAAATAACGAAACGGTTAGCCCCGCTGCGTTCAGACGATACGAGCGCCTGTTCGATATTTTCTTTGAAACGCTCCGCCGTTAATTTCTGCGCGTAATCGAAAACAGCCGCCGCAATGCTGAGTTCCGCCGTTACGCGCACCTTGGTAACGAGCGTTACGGGCTTGCGGCATTCCATAAGGCAAAAACCCGACATATCCGACAGCGACTTTTTATCGAGATCTTCGTCTATACACGCGGCAAGGCGATCTTCATTGTAAACGCACACCTTGGAGCCCTTAGGCAATATCTCGTAAAGACGCGATTGAAGCGCGTCAAGAAAGGCTTCGTACTGCTTGTCTCCCAAACTTTTCAAAAGCGCCGCGCCGTTGAGTATTTTTATGTACATTACCGTAAAATGCGTTCTGCGCCTTGCTATTTTGAAGCGGCGTTCGATAAGCGCGTCAAACGACGACTTGTTCATTATGCCTACTTTTAATTTTTCAGCAATATAACGGTTACGCTCTCTTTGTACGCCGCGGTACAGAAAAAATATCAACGCGCCCGCCACCAGAACGAAAACTATCGTAAGCAGCGCGGCTACGCCCGGTTGAACTTCGGCGGATTCCGCCAAAAAATTTAATATGAACATAGTTTTTTCTCCTCGTTTACGAATTTTCTTCCGCCGGTTCCGCGATCTGTTGTTTTTGGGCTTCGGCTTCGGCCTCGGCAATGGCCTTTTCGTTAAAACGGTAGTTTTCAAGCATATCGCGCGCCGTATCGCCGGGCACCGCCTTGCTTATTATAAAACCCTGTATTATATCCGCGCCGAGCGAGCGGAGGCGTTTGAGCTGGCCGAGAGTTTCCACACCCTCGCAAATGCTTTCCACGCCGAGTTTCGCCGATAAATTCAATACCAGCTCGGATATCGTTTCGCTGTTGAAGTTTTCTTCGATATCGTATACGAATGAACGATCTATTTTGATTGCGGAAATGGGCAATTCTTTAAGATATTTCAAAGACGAATAAGTCGTTCCGAAATCGTCAAGATGCACGTCAATCCCGTTGGCGCGAAGAATTTCGAGTTTGCGGAGAGTTTCTTCCATCGTAGTCATAAGGAAGGACTCGGTAACCTCTATCGATACGGCGCCCGGTTTCAGCCCGTAACTATGGTACAATTTCAGGAAATTATCCACGAAACCGGCCTGCATTAGTTGTACCGGCGAAACGTTAAGCGATACGCCCGCACCCGTTTCCTGTATGCTTTTGGCGAATTTCATGCCTTCGCTGAATATGAAATCACCGAGATGCACCATACTTCCCGATTGCTCGGCATAGGTGATTATATCGTAAATATTCTCGTTCATCTGAACGTGTTTTTTAAGGCGCAAAAGTGCTTCAAAAGCCACTATT
>JAGCZN010000171.1 GCA_017959995.1 Clostridia bacterium | reverse complement strand
CGGATGATTTTCTTTGCCGAGTTTTTTCAGAAGTCCTTTCAACATAAGATTTTCCTGCTGTAAAAGCGCGGTCTTTTTTTTCAGCGACGCGTTTTCCTCCCTGACGGACGAAGCTATTCTCTCCACCAGCGCGTTAATTTCCGCCTTAACCCTTCTGACCGCGGCCGGCGGCACGAGGTTTACGTTCTCTCTGTCCAAACGCCCCGCCTTTACCGGGCCGAATTTTTCCGGAGAATTTCTGATAAGGCTTCTGTATTTATTCTGATACCTGAGCGCAAGTTTCTCGTTGCCCCCGGCGAGATCTATTATCGCCCGCCTTACCGATTTATTGTTGTTTTTCCCCTCGATTACCGCCGAAACTAGCTTTTCCGTTTCGGTATTGTCAAAAGCCCTCGCTTTTGAAATTTCAGGCAAGCGGACAAAGTATTCCGAGCGGAGCGCGTCGTTTTTTTCGCACTCCTTAACGAACCCGTAGTAAAAATTTCTCACCGAGCCTTTTGCCCTGCCCGTTTTCTTCGCGAAAGTATCGAAAACGTCCGAAAGTTTTCCGTTCGTCGCCTTGGCGTTCTCCACGGCGGAAGCAAGTTCCTTCAATTCATCGTCGGTAAATCCTTTAACGATTTTCATAATACGCCTCCTTGATTTGATAATTCAAATATTGACATTAAACGGTGATTTCATACATACGTTAAACAAGAGGTGTAAAATGAAAACTTTTTTTTGGGCGGATGAGCCGTTTTCTCTTAAGGCGGACGGAGAGTTTCTCGGAAATTTTTTCGGCGCCGCCGCCGTCGACGATCTCCCCCAGTCCTTTATTGAAATATTCCCCCACTCCTATGGGGAACCCGTTCGCTTTTTTTCGGATAAACGCCCTATTTCGCGCAAAAACGTAATATTTTATAATCTGAAAAACGCTTTGCTCGCGCGCATCGTATTTCCCGTAAACGTAAAAACTCCGTTCAGACTGCTCTACCAGAAAAAGTTCGAAGCGCAAAATATTCTCGTTACCGTATATTCCGACGCCGGCGTGAAAATAGTTGCCGAAAACGCGCTTACCGCAGCGATAGCCGAAGTGCCGCAAGGATTTTATTCGTTCAACGCGGAAATAAAAAACGATACGCTTGCCGTTTACTCTTCGGGTTCGCCGTCCTTCGCGGCCGCGTTTTCCACCGTGGGCGATCTTTCTCTTCTGTTTAGCAAAGTGGTGGACAAATTTGAATTTAACCCCGTATTTCGCACGAAAAACAGGCTTTTTGATCTTGAACGCACCGTCGTAACGTGCGATTGGCGCGTTTCGGAAAACGGTTTTACCCCCACGGTTACCGATACGGTAAAAGGCGATCCGTGGCGCGTTTCCTTTCCGCCGAAAAAAACCGAAAGAATCTTTTTCGAAAGAATAATGAACCGCCTGCCCGTAAGCGACATGCTTTCCGAAAAGCTTAAAGCCGACGAAAACCGTATCCCCGAATATATCGGAGCGTTCGACGGGCTTCTTCCCGATTTCTGCGCCGAAAAAGGCGTGTGCCTTTACCGTAAGGAAGAAGGAACACGCCCCGTAAAAAACTTTTTTATTGAAACCGAAAACCGGTTAGTATCGAATATTTGTGAGATTTAGGCGTTTTTTTATTCCGCCTCGGGTTCGGCGTCCTCGCCGAGCATATACAGCGCTGCCGCCGGATCTTTATCCGATCTTACCGCTACCGCTATCAGGTAAACGCCTAAAACCGTACCAACCGCGGCGGTAAAAATTATCTGGGGCAGCGTCCAGGTAACGCCGTCGCCGCACTTTTCGATAAGCATTCCGCAGAAGTTATAAACTATATGCGCCGTTGCCGACAGCAAAACGTTACCCGTTTTAACGGTAATTATGCCGCACATGGCGCCTATAAGAAAGGTATATCCCACCTGAAGAAACGTTCCGCCTATATTTCCGTTGAAAATATTTACCAGATGGGTAAGCGCGAATATCGCGGAAGACAGCGCAAGCGTAAAGAATACCTGCCTTTTTTTAAGAAATTGCCATCGCTTTTTACCGTCGTCGATTTTTCTTAAGGCGATAAGCACCAGCGGAAGTATCACGCCGCGGAAAGAAAGTTCCTCGAAAAGCCCCACCCCTACGCACCAAACCGCAAAAATAAACGCGTTCACGGCGCTTTCCGTAACTGAGCAATCGCCCGAAAAAAAGGATACGAACGGAAAATTATTCACCGCTATAACGAATGCGGGAAGAACCACCAAAACGTCGATAATGCGTGTTTTACGGGGTATAATTCTGAATCCGAACTGTAAGGCAAACCTTATCATAAGCGCGGAAAACAAAATTCTTTCCAATCCGTCGGCAAGTACGAACACAAAATCGTTCCCGCCTTTATAAAACCACTCCACTATGCGCCTCGTCGGGAACATAACCACGCCGAGAATAAACAGCATCATTATCCCCAGCATCTGAAGCGGTTCGTTAAAACCCGATTTTCTCAGGCTTTTTTTTATCGCGTAAAAATTCCCGTACAGCATGATTATTCCGCCGGATTGATATCGGCGATTTTAGGCATGCTGCCCACCGTGATTTCGGTACGGTCGGGATTATACATATAAAATATGAACTCGCCGTACCCCGCCGCATTAACCAAAATATTGGAAGTAAGGCCCAAAGCCCCGTCGTCAAGCGCTATAAGAAACGGTTTTTCCAAGTCGGAAAACAGCGATTTCGCGTCAGTGTCAAGCCCGTCGAAGTCCACCACGCTCAGGTTTCTTCCGCCGCCGAAAAACGCCACGCCGCCGTGAACGTAATTCTGTCCGTTATATTCTAGTATCATATTGTTGGTATCGCGGTGATCGTTATAATAATTTTCTATTATTTCGCTTATGGGGAAGATGCCGGAAAAATCCCTGCCGTCGTCGGCGGTGCCGGCGGTTATAAGCGTTGAACTGTCAAGTCCGGCAACCGATTTCCAATCGTAAAACCTCACGTCGCCGACGAGCGAGAGTTTAGAAGGATAACTCGTAGCGGCCATATTGTTTATGCGCGCGTTTCTGTTGTAAAGGTAAGTGCCCGCAAAGTGCGTGTCCATACCCACGCAGAACACGCCGGACGTATGAAAGTAAGTATCTTTTACGGTGGCGGTACTGTCGAAAGCGCCTTTGAGCGGAACGTCGTTATCGGAATCGGGCGAGAGGAAAGCGTAAGCCGCGTTTTTTCCGGAAGGTATCGAAGGTCTGTTTGAAGAACCCCATTCGTACGGCTCGGCGTAAACGAATTTATTGCTGCCCACTTTCAAAATAAATTCGCGCGCGTAGGAAAGTATGCAGGATTCAATTATCAAATTGTCGTTAGACATACTGCGCACCACCGTTCTGCCGTTCATTATCTGGCAGTTTTTGATGCGAACGTCGTCCCCCGCAACTTCCACAACCGTGCCCACGTAATCGAGGTTTGAAAGGTCGTTCACGTTATTGCAGTTTTTTAAGGTTAAATTGTCTATAACGATACCGTCGCCCTCTATCAAAAAGCCGATATTGTCCTGCCCGTAACAGGCGCAACTAAGATCCATAACGAAGATGAGCGGCCCCTGGAACGGATCGGAAAACGACGGGGAAGCCGTTTCGCCCACTTTCACGTTCTCGCCGTTTACGGTTTCGTATTTTTCCATAACGGACGAAGGATAGCAAAGTTCGTGCGCGTTTATGGTATAGCCGTTACCGTAAACGTTCTTTCTGAAAGTAACGCCCGCTTTTA
This sequence comes from Clostridia bacterium, assembly GCA_017959995.1. Lineage (GTDB taxonomy): Bacteria > Bacillota > Clostridia > Christensenellales > Borkfalkiaceae > RGIG3732. Next base: position 3,131 of record JAGCZN010000171.1, on the reverse strand, counting down.
TAACGGCTTTGTCGGCCTCGCCGCCGTTTTCGTAATAGCGCACGTCGTAAGTGCTTTTTATCGTTCGCCACTCGCACGAAACGCCCGCGGCGGTCTCACGGCCGAACAGCGCGCTGTTTTTGTGAACGGCAACGTTCGCCCTGCTTTCAAGGTTCACTCTCATCACCGTAATTTCGGGATGCGCTTCGTCCGTACAATACATAAGGTCGTCGTAAGAATAAACGTTTACGCCGTCCGCTATTTTGAAAAACGCGAACGCCGCTTTATCCGTTCCGCTCGCCTCCGCCCTCAAAATCGCGGAATTATCGCCGCTGTCCGATATAAGTCCCACGTTAATTACCAGCCCGTCGGCGGTATTCTCTTCCGATAATATCTCGGCGCAGCCGTCGGCGTTGGCAAGCGTTACGTCTATTTCCTGCGGAGCGGACGAAGGATAAACCTTCGCCGTAAACGTTTCCGTTCTCTTTACTTTTTCGCCGTTTATAAGATCGTACAGGCCGTAATACCTGTTTTCCGTTGATTTTATACTGTTCTCGCTCGTATCCCTGCCGCGGATGATAACGAATTTCGGCTCGAAAGATCCGTCGTCGTCGATCAGATACGCCCTGAAAGTTTTCGTAAGGCCGGTGTTCGGCACGGTAGCGGTAATATAAACTATTCCCTCCCTGTATTTATACAACCTGCCGTTTCTTATTTCGGCTATGGGGTGATCTTCGGAAAGGGGCAGCCCGTCGAAGGCTTCTTCTTCCGCAAGCGACCATACTATTTCGCTGTTCGTGGCGTTTGCGGGATATACTCCGGCGTTTAATTCCACGCCGTTCTCCCACACCTGACCGGAAAATTCAAACGCCTCGTTCTCGTCGTAATCGCAGTACAGAAATTCCGGCTGAAGGTCCACGAACAGGTTTACCGTTTTGGAAAAGCCGAACGCAAGGAGCATAATTATAAAAGGCATTACCATAACCAGGCTCAGAATGCGCTTTTTCATATTTTTATCCTCCTCATTCTGTCGTTTACGTTTACCGTCATAACGCCGAACGAAATGATCGCGTAGATCACGCACAACGCAAGCGCCAGCGCCGCTACGCCGTTCATTCCGCCTATCGCCGAAACGAATTTCGCCGTTCCTTTAAGAAACGCGTTGCCCGAACCCGTATAAAACGTTTCCACCCCGTGCAGGAAAAAGCAAACCGCGCCCAAAAGCGCCGAAAGCAGCATAGAGCGGACTATCGCCGTAGAAACGTTGGAGTTTTCCCCGCCCGCGCTTGCCGCCGCCGGGCGGTTGATATCTTTAGCCACAAGCCTCATTACCGAAGCCGCCGTAGCCGAAAACGCTATAAGGAACACTATCAGGCTTTGTCCTAAACCGAGCGTGCCTGAAACGAACAGCACCAAAACCGTTAAAATATCCGAAACGCACGCTATAACAAGCGCTATAATAACTTTAACGGCTATCTGCTTTCCGTAGGATACGGGAATGGTTTTAACTATCATTATTTTGCTTCCCTCGCGTGAGATAACGTCGCCCGCGCCCGTGTTGCACACGCACGAGTACAAAACGGTTATAAGTATCGCAAAGGGCAGAATAAAATCCCCGCCGAGCAATTTCTCGATCAGTTCGTTCAGAACGCCCACGGTAAGGTAACAGAAAAGCGGCAGGGTAAGCAGCACCGAAAGGTACGAAAACAGATAGGTGGGATTTCTGAAAATTTCGGTAAGTTCCTTATTTACAAGCGTTCCCGTAACGCCGCGTTTTACGTTCGGTTTTTCCTTCGCCCGTTTTACCTTGCCGGAATTGTTCGCCATAAGATACGCGAAATAAAATTTTGAAGTAACGAAGTACGCCGCAACCGCAAGCCCCGCCGAAGCAAAAAACACTATCGCAAAACCAAGGAAGCTGCCCGTTGTGAAATCGGCAAGTTGTCTTGCAAAAAACGCGTATTTCGCCGCTATGCGCAGTTTATCCGCCACGTCCTTATTGAAAATGAATCTGAGTCTGTTTCCTATAAGCATATCCGAAACGACTTTAAGAAATTGCGAATAAACCGCGAAAAGCGCCGCTAAAAACACCAATGACGCCGCGAGTATCACGTACGGCCTATCCAAAAAAAACTTTTTGAGCTTTACGAACAACGGGGCCAGCAACGCCGATACCGACACCGCGAAAAGCGCCGCCAGCGCCACTCCTATCGCCGTAAAAATATAATATACCGCGCCAGCCGAGCGCATTATTCCGAACGCCACGAACACGGGCAGAACGAAAAACGCCGAATTTACCGTTTCTTTTATCCACAGCGCGATAAGTTTAGCCGTAAGCATTGTTACGTTTGAAATAGGCAGCGGCAGTATAACTTTGGCGTCCGCCCCGCCGTAAAGCACCGCGCACGCTTTCGGCACGGAAAAAATTATCTGCGCGAAAATCCCCAAAAAAGCGAAGATCACCAGAACTTCGTTCACGAGGTTAAGCGACGAAAATTTAGCCTGAAACGCCACGAACAGATATACGAATAAAGCGAGAAAAACAAGACTTATGAGTACCGTAACCACCAACCCGGGATAATCTTTCTTTCTCCCCCCGCGAAGAAACTGCGTTAAAAGTTCCTTTTTCAAAAGAACGTTAAAAAGTCTCATTTTCTTCCCCCGTCAGTCTGAAAAAGTATTCTTCCAGCGTACCTATGCCGCTCCGCCTGAATTTGGCGGTATCTATCACGCCGAGGAACCTGCCGTGGTCGATTATCGCCGCTTTATTGCATATCCTCTCCACCACGTCGAGATTGTGCGAGGAAAAGAACACCGCGTGTCCCTTCGCCGCGTGGTCGGCCATGGCCTGCTTTACCTGGTGCATCATAACCACGTCCAACCCGGTAAGCGGCTCGTCCAATACCCACACCTCCGGCTCGTGCACGAGCGAGGCTATAAGGCATATCTTCTGTTTCATTCCGTGCGAGTACGCGCCGATATACTTATCGAAAGCGTCCTCTATCGAAAACTGTTTTTTCAGTTTTTCTATCCTCTCGTTCCTCTCGTCGCCCGCGCCGAACACGTCCGCTATGAAATTAACGTACTGCCGGCCCGTCATCTTTTCGTAAACGGCGTGATCGTCCGAAACGAAACCGATCCGTTTTTTTGCT
>JAGCZN010000170.1 GCA_017959995.1 Clostridia bacterium | reverse complement strand
CCGCCACGAGCGGAAAAAGCACGTAATTGCCTACGCGTTTGCCTTTACTTATATCCTTTACGCTTTCTTCGGTGAATACCGCGTTTACCTCTACCATGCTCTCTCCGTTTTTTTCGTTACCCGTTTATAATATCACAAGCGCGAAAAGATGTCAACCAAACGACAAGGGCTCACCGTAGGGTGAGCCCTTGCCGCTTTATGGGGGTAACAAAGAAAAAACGAAACGTTTTTTCCAAAGCGTGAGCGTGATTTTATTTTTAGTTATCGCCGGGTTCGGTAAGCGAGGCGGGATCGAGTATTTTTTTGAGTTGCTCTTCGCTCAATATGCCCTGCCTTAATACGATGCTTTTTACGGATTCTCCCGTTTGGAGCGATTCCTTTGCGATTTCGGCGGCTTTTTTATAACCTATATACGGATTCAGAGCAGTTACGGTACCTACGCTGCGATCCACCCACTCGGCGCATCTTCCGGCGTTGGCGCGTATTCCGACGATACAGTTTTCCGTTAGCGTGTTTACCGCGCCGGTGAGCGCGCGGATCGATTCGAATATCTGGAAAAATATTACGGGTTCGAACGCGTTGAGTTCGAGCTGCCCCGCCTCGGCCGCGAGCGCGATGGTAACGTCGTGCCCGATGACCATAAACGCCACCTGGTTGACCACTTCGGGTATTACGGGATTTACCTTGCCCGGCATTATGGAAGAGCCGTTTTGCCTTGCGGGCAGGATTATTTCGCCCAAACCCGCGCGCGGACCGCTGGCCATAAGGCGGAGATCGTTACACATTTTGGACAGGTTTACGGCAAGCGCTTTCAAAGCGCCCGATACGGCGACTAAACAATCGAGATTCTGCGTACCGTCGAAAAGATTGCCTGCCCTTTCGAGTTTTTCGCCGAAGAGTTCGGAAAGTTTTTCGGTTATATGGTCGAAATACTGCTTTTTTACGTTTATAGCCGTGCCTATCGCCGTGCCGCCTAAATTTATAACGCGCATTTCGGCAAGCGCACGCCCTATTCTTTCCACGTCCCTTCCGATTGCCGACGCAAACGCGCCGAACGACTGGCCGAGACGCATGGGAACGGCGTCCTGCAGTTGGGTTCTGCCAATTTTGAGAATACCGTAAAACTCGGCGGCTTTATCTTCGAGGGCGACTTTCAACGACGCCAACGCGGCGAGAAGTTCGCGGCAGAGAGTAAGCACCGTAAGTTTGCCGGCGGTGGGTATAACGTCGTTGGTGGATTGCTCCATATTGACGTGATCGTTGGGGTGAATTACGGAATAGTCCCCTTTTTCGCCGTTTAACCGCTCGATCGCAAGATTTGCAATTACTTCGTTGACGTTCATATTGGCGGACGTTCCCGCGCCGCCCTGAAGCGCGCCTACGATAAATTCCTTGCGGTGTTTGTTTGAAAGAATCTCGTCACACGAGGCGACGATCGCTTCCGCCTTGTTCTTATCGAGAAAACCGTAACTTCCGTTTACGATAGCGGCCGCCTTTTTTATGAGCGTTACGTTCTTTACGAACGTAAAACTCATGGGACGGTCAAGCACGTTGAAATTGTTTTTCGCGCGAAGCGACTGTATGCCGTAGAGAGCGTTCTTTTCGACGGCGAGTTCACCGATATAATCGCTCTCCGTTCTGTATTCCTTTTTCATTTTTTCCTTTTTTCCGTTCAGCGGTGCGGGGTTTCACGCAAACCCTATGTATTATACACCATACGAAAAAATATTACAACGCTTTTTAATTGTTTTTAAGAAAATTTCCGATTATATTATTCGATTGCCGCGCGGGTAACCGACGTGCGTGGAAAATTTTGCGAAAAAACGTTTTATCCGGAAATATACGGCTTGAAACGCGCCGTTTACGAGGCGGAAAAACTTTTGCGCATAAGGATATACACGGTTTCGGGATAATGCATTGCCGCAACGTATTCAACGTTGTTATACACGTCGATCATCAAGCGCACGCCGCCGATACCGCCCGTTTTAAGATACGTTTTCATAACTTGCTGCAACTGGCCGCAGTATCGGTAAAGGTTAAAGGAATTGTATTTTACGGACGCGTTATCCAACGCGGGACGGACTTTTTTATATAGCGCGTTTTCATCGTTTTCCAAAGACAAAAACAAACTTATTATTCCCGTATTGAAAACGCCGAGAAGTTTTTCGGTAAACGCTTCGCGCTGGCGGCTGCTCATATTCATAATGAGACTGACCGCTTCGCCTAAAGCAGGCGTTCCGTTGTGGGCCTGCGTGTTGGCGTAATATTCGCTTCGGGTATGAATGGAAACGTAATTTTTATCGGACGGAACGCCGGTGAGAACGACGATGAGCGACGCGTATAATTCGGCTGCCGACGCGAAATTTTCCCTGCTTCTGAATACGGGAGCGGGCGCGCCCGTTACGGACAGATATTTTTTTCGGAACGCGGCGGACGAATAATAAGACGCGGAGTAAACGTTATAATCCGTACCCGCACGCTTAAATCCGTACCGCGCGGGCGCGACGTGCGTTACCGCGTCTTCCGAAGATATTACGTTATGTATATTTTCGTCTTCGGCAATACGTTCGGCGCTGACGCCGCGGGGCGCTTCGAAAGTGTATACGAAAACGTTTTCCCTATCGGATATCGACGCGGAATCGTTAACGATCGCGCCGAGAACGTTAGCCACGCCGCCACCGCGGGAATAACCGGTGACGATAATTTTAAGTCCGTCCCCCCCGTATCCGCCGAGTTCGATATAGGAAAGCAGATTTGAATAGACTATTTCCGCTGCCGACAAAAAACCTTTATGGTGGCCGCTTTCGCCCAAATCGAAGTTGGATATCCACTCGTTTCCGTAATTGAAACCGCGCACGGAAACCGCGATAAGATCGCCGCCGCGCAGTTTTTTGTGCGCTATGGAGTGAGCGGCTACGTCGCTATGCGGGGAACGGTACTCGTAAAAGCGCGCGTTATCGAAAAGCGCGTTTCGGAAAAAGTTGCCCATTCCGCCCTCGCCGGTATCGGCGACCGCCATAGAGAAAGCGAAAAATGCGAGATCCGGATCAAATTCGTAAGAGGATTTTTCAAAATATCCCGAATCGTAAACGCTTACGATTTCAAAACCGCCGTGCGAAGCCGCAAACGCGAATTTATCGGGGTTAAAATCGTCGCTTTCGGGATCGTCGGGCTCGAGAGGCGGATCGTATTCGGGAATTTCGCCGGGATCGTCGGGCTCGAGAGGCGGATCGTATTCGGGAATTTCGCCGGGATCGTCGGGCGGGACGGGTATTTCGGGATCCGGATTATCTTCGGACGTTTCGGAAGAAGAATCGTAGTAAAAAAAATCCCCGTCGGAATCCGAATCCGACGGATTTTCCGGAAGATTTTCTTCGGATCCGGGCGCGGATTCAATAAGAGAGGCGTTTGCTTCCGCGCCGTTTTTACGGCAGGAAAAAAGCGGCGCGATAAAAAACGCGGCAAGAATGCAGGCGAGAATTTTTTTAGGCATATACCTACCCCTTGATTTTCAGAAATTTTTGCCGGTTTACGGGAATATCGGAAAGTTTTACGGATTTACCACCTGCCCAGCGAACAGGACGACGTCGGACGGGGAAGTTATTAAAAAGCCGAAGTTTTTATCCAGAACGAAATCGAGATGCACCGCGGGATTTCCGGGGCCTACGGAAGTGGCTTCGTTAGATATTATGGTTACCGCCGCGCCCTCTACGCCGAGTTTATCCACGTTGAGTACGACTTGGTGCTTTATATCCGAAACGCGTAATCCGCCCGAGACGAGATCGGAATAATATTCGTGAAAAGCGTTGGTAAGATAACCGTTTTCGCTCAATATCCTTTTGAGCGGCGTGTCGCTTTCTATTCTGTATTCGGGAAAAATGCAACGCGTGAAATAATCGGTAAAGCCGTCGGTTCCGCTGAAATCTTCACGGGAGTTTATTTCGTTGAGATTTTCGGCCGTCATAACTTCGGAGAGCGAATAACCTTCTTTCGGAAGAATGAATTTTACCTTGTAACCGCGGAAGGTACGGGCGTAAAAATAGTTGCAGTTTTCCGTTTCGGCAACTCTGCCGTAAACGTATTTACCGGTCAGAAACGTCTTTTTTACGTTGAAGACGCCGTTAAAGAAATCACGCGTTGAAACGGGGAGTTCTTCCTTATCCCACAGATCCTTGAAATAAAGAGTGTTGACTATGGCGAATACCGTTTCGGGCGGGAGATCGAAATTTTTATCTATAAGGCCGTTGGTCTGCTCTTTTATAAACTTGCGTAAAGCCGCGTTGGCTTCCGCCGCGTTATCGTAAAAAGGCGCCGAAAACGCGTGGCAATAGAGGTTTTCGGCAAGATAGCCGAGCGCGGATTCGTTCGCGGGAGTTCCGCTGTTTATCCACACCGAATTGGTCAGGCGGAGTTTGGTTGCGATCTTTCCGTTATATTCCCTCTCGTAGGTAAGGTTTAAGAACAGTTTGCCCGTCTGCGCGACGTCATCGCCGGTCATTCCGAAAAGTTCTTCGATATCGGCCTTTACGTTCGCGTCACCCACGGCGTGCAGAACCGAAAGCGCCATATAGACGGATATGGGCGAAAACGCGTAGTTACCGCTTTCTCCCTCCGCCGCCATAGAGTAAAGACGGCTTGAAAACCCCGAAAGTTTTTTAAGGTAACCGTCGGTAAAAACCGCGTCGTGTACGCCTTTATCGTCATAAGAAACCGCGTTTATCGCACGGGAAAAGGCGATTTCGCCATCGGAGGGTTCGCCCGAAGAGCCCGGCTCTAAGTCCGTTTCGCCCGGCTTTAAGGACGATCCGTCGGAAATATCCGTTTGCGGGGAAGAAATTTCTCCGCCGTTCGCGTTGAACGCGCACGCGCAAAAAGACGCGCACACGATAAAAGAAAGCAATAAAACAAACGTTTTTTTCATATCGGTCAACTCCTTTACCGGTATTGCGCCCGAAAAGAGGCGCATCTTTCGGTTTTTATTATAACCCACGGGCGGAGAAAAGTCAATACGTTTAAGGTGAACGGAAACCGTTAAACGGGTAAAAAACGATTGATTTTGTTAAAAAAATATTATATACTAAATGGTAGACATAAGGAGACGCGATATGTTAGACGTTAAAAAAATTGCGGAAAACCCGCAAAAAGTTTCGGCAGCCCTTGCCAAGAAGGGGTGCGAGGTTGATTTTACAGAGCTTCTCGCGTGGGACGCGGAGAGAAGAAAAACCATTCAGGAAGTTGAGACTTTCAAGGCGGAAAAGAACAGGGTTTCCGCCGAAATACCAAAACTGAAAAAAGAAGGCAAACCGGTTGACGGGATCTTTGCGGAGATGAAAGAACTCGGCAACAAAATAGCCGAAGGCGACGAAAGACAGGCCGAACTTGAAAAGAAAATTTTCGCGTTTTTATGCCGCCTGCCGAACGTTCCCGACGACGACCTGCTGCCCGGCGAAAAAGAGAATAATCAGGTGGTAAAAGTTTACGGCGAAAAACCCGTTTTTAATTTCGAGGCAAAAAACCACGTTGACTTGTGTACAAGCCTTGGACTTATAGATTACGAACGCGGCGTGAAACTTTCGGGAAACGGCTATTGGATTTACAGGGGCAAGGGTGCGGAACTGGAATGGGCGCTTCTGAACTTTTTTATTTCCGAACACCTTAAAGACGGTTACGAAATGATACTTCCCCCCCATCAGCTCGGCTATAACTGCGGATTCGGCGCGGGGCAGTTCCCCAAATTCGCGGACGAGGTGTATTGGCTTGACGCCAACGCCGACGACGATAAGGAAAAGAACAGATTTATGCTGCCCACGGCGGAAACGGCGCTGGTTAATATGTACGCGGGCGAAATTATAGACGAGAGCAAACTGCCGATGAAGTTTTTCGCCTATACCCCGTGTTACCGCAAGGAAGCGGGCAGCGCGAGAGCCGAAGAACGCGGAATGATACGCGGACACCAGTTCAACAAAGTTGAAATGGTGCAATACGCCCACCCGCAAAAATCCATGCAGGCGTTTGAAGAACTGGTGGGCAAAGCTTGTTCTTTGCTTGAAAAATTAGGGCTTCACTTCCGCCTTTCCAAACTTGCCGCGGGAGACTGTTCGGCTTCGATGGCGAGGACGTACGACATAGAGGTATGGATACCTTCTATGGGCATTTATAAGGAAGTGAGTTCCGTTTCAAACGCGAACGACTACCAGGCGAGAAGAAACAACACCCGTTACAGAGATGCCGAAACGGGCAGACCGCAATTTCTGCACACGTTAAACGGCAGCGGACTTGCCACGAGCAGAGTTCTGCCCGCAATAGTGGAACAGTACCAAAACGCCGACGGCTCGGTTACCGTACCGGAAGTTTTAAGACCGTTCCTCGGCGGGCTTGAAATTATAAAATAAATACGTAAAACGGCCGATTTCACGCAAGATCGGCCTTTTTGCGTTTTTTGCATTTACGGAAAAACGAATGAGGTAACAGATGACTGCCACACAATATTTGGAATCGATATTCCTTTTGCTCGGCGGATTGGGCGCTTTTCTGTACGGCGTGAGAGAACTTTCCGACAATATGGAAAAACTCACGAACAGAAGACTGAAAGCGCTGTTTCAGAAAACTTCTAAAAATCCGCTGGTGGGAATCGGAATAGGTACCGCCGCAACCGCGATAGTGCAAAGTTCCGGACTTACGACCGTTATGGTGGTGGGCTTTGTAAACGCGGGACTGATGAGTTTATATCAGGCCACGGCGTTCATTATGGGCTCGAAAATAGGCACCACCATCACCGCGCAGATAGCCGCGCTGCAATCTTTCGACGTGGCCTTTTACGCGATAGGTTTCGCCTTCGTGGGTATGGCGATAAATATGATAGCCAAAAAACAGAAGGTAAAATCCGCGGGGCTTGCGATAGCCGGCCTTGGACTTATCTTCGTGGGACTTAACCTTATGTCCGCCTCGATGGACGAGATAAAACAGAGCGAAGAAGTGATGTACGTTCTGTCAAAAGTGAATAACCCCTTCCTTCTGATAGTTATAGGCATCGTTACTACCGCGCTGGTACAGAGCAGTTCGGTTATTACCACCGTAATTATTTCAATGGCGGCCGCGGGACTTACGATAGGCGAAGGCGGCAACGCCCCGCTGTATATAGTTCTCGGCACGAACGTGGGTTCTTGCGTTACCGCTTTTATTTCTTCGGTGGACGCAAGTACCGACGCAAAACGCGCCAGCCTTATAAATATTCTGTTCAACGTTTTCGGCGCGGTGATATTCACTGTGATGCTGCTGCTTTGGCCGCGGTTTATGGACGTTACGTTCAGCCGCTGGTTCGTAAAACCGGCAACGCAGATAGCGATGTTCCATACGGCGGTCAATCTGGTGAACACGCTTATTTTCCTTCCTTTTATAAACGGGCTCGTGTGGCTTTCGAAAGTGATGATAAAGGAGAAAACGAGAAAAAGCGACGGGCAGAGTTTTATCGACGTGCGTTTCCTTTCCGCCCCTACCGTTGCCATAGAACAGAGCAACAAAGAGGCGCTGCGCATCGCGGATATCGCAATGGGTTCGCTTAAAGAAGGCTTCGACGCGTTCGTGGAGAGAAATATTGACGCGGCGGAAGATATTACCGCCAAAACGAACGAGGTAAACGAACTTTCAAAAAAACTTACCGATTACCTTATACAGATTTCCGCGTACGACCTTACCGTGAACGACGAAAAACGTATTTCCATACTGCACAACAACAATTCGGATATAGTGCGTATTGCGGAAATCGCAGATAACTTCGTTAAATATACGGCGCGCGCCGTGCGCGACGAAATAACTTTTTCGGAAGGCGTTACCGAACGTTTACAGGAAATGTTCGCTACGCTTGAAGATCTGTTCGGGCTTATGAAACAGGCGAGAAGTACGAAAAACAGGAATATTCTGAAAGAGGTGGACGAAAAAGAAGACAGACTTGACGCTTTCCGCAAACAGCTTATTTCGGACCATATAGACAGGCTTAACCGCGGCGAATGTAAAGCCGCTTCAAGCAGCGTTTACATTAACCTGGTTTCCAACCTGGAACGTGCCGGCGACCACCTGTTCTTTATCGCCCATACTATAGAAGAAGTGGCTTAAAACACGCAAAAATAAGCGATTATATTCAGACAGCGCAATAATAAGGTTTTATATATGAGAAAAAAATACACGGTTAAAGAACCGTTCGACTTTTCGGTTCCGCCCAAAAAACCGAATTTTTTCTGGAACGGACTGGTAAGACTTCTGGCGGGATTTCAAAGGATGAGCGCCGGCGGAAAAATTACGAAGGTTAATTGCAAAGGCCTTAAACCCCCTTACCTTATTCTTTCAAACCACGGCTGCATGATGGATTTTCCGATGCTGCTGAAGGGAACGAAGCCGCGCGCGGTAAACTGGGTGGTGGCGCTTGACGGTTTCGTGGGAAGACAACTGGTTTCGTACAATATCGGAATGATATGCAAGCGGAAGTTCACAAACGAACTGTATACCGTGAAACATATTCTGAAAATACTTACGAAAGATAAAGGTATAGTGGCGATATACCCCGAAGCGAGATGGTCGATATGCGGAGTGAACGAACGGCTGGATAAGGCGCTTGGCAAACTTGCGAAGACCGCCGGTTGCCCCGTAGTTACGTTTATTGAAAACGGGAATTTTCTGTACGCCCCGCAGTGGGACGCCGAACACAGAAGAAAAATTAAAATTTCCGCCACGATGACGCAGATAGTTACCAAAGAGGAAGCGGCGGAGATCTCTGCTGAAGAAATTCAGAGAAGAATCGAAGAAAAATTCGTTTTCGACCAATATAAATGGCAATACGAAAACAAAATAAGAATAGATTCTTTATACCGCGCGAACAATATTCATAAAGTTCTGTATCAGTGCCCGCACTGCAAAACCGAATTTTCGACTTTCAGCAAGGGCACGGAGATATGGTGCGAAGAATGCGGTAAAAAGTGGGAAATGGATGAGTACGGGAAACTTCACTGCAAAAACGGTGAGGACGTTTTTTCATTCGCCTCCGATTGGTATCGCTGGGAAAGGGAAAACGTAAGAAAAGAAGTGCGCGAAGGCAGCTACCGCTTCGAGGACGAAGCGCGGGCGGAACTTATCCATTCGGCAAAATACGGATTTGTGGATAAGGGCAAGGTTAAATTTACGCACGGTTACGACGGATTTACGATGGAAGGCGTTATAGACGGCGTACCCGTAAAGTATAACAGACCGCCTTCAACTACGTATTCGTGCCATATAGAGTACGACTTTTCGAAAAGGGGCGATTGCGTGGAATTCTGCGCGCCGACGGATACTTTTTACGTTTTTCCGCTTAACGCGCGCAACGCGGTTACGAAAATACACCTTGCGACGGAGGAACTGTACGACCTTGCGACGGAGAACAGAAACAAACGGTAAGTCCCCTATATCCCGCGTTATTTGGTATTTTTGTTTACAAGGAAATATATAAGGACAATATGGCAAACAGCAGAGAAAAATTCAATACGGCGGAAAAACCCGCAAAGCACAGCAGATTTTGGTTCGCTTTGGAGCGGTTTCTCGCATTCTTCTATAATTTACCCGTTGGCGGAAAAATAACGAAAATAAACTGCAAGGGACTTAAACCGCCCTACATCATTCTGGGCAATCACGCTTCTATGGTGGACTTTACGATGATGATAAAGGCCGTACGCCCCCACCCCGTAAGCTGGGTTGCTTCGATAGAGGAGTTCAACGGCAGGGAATTTATTTTTCGCAAGATGGGAAATATATATAAGCGCAAATTCACCAACGACGTTACCGTGGTAAGGCATATTCTTCACGTTCTGAAACGCAACAAAGGAATCGTGGGAATGTATCCGGAAGCGAGATTTTCGCTTGCGGGAATCAACGAACGGCTGGATAAAGCGTTGGGTAAGCTGGTTAAAGCGGCAAAGGTTCCCGTGGTAACTTTTATGCTTAAAGGGAATTTTATACGCTCTCCGCAATGGAACAAGCACCCTTACAGAAAAGTGCCCGTTATCGCGCGGATGCGGCAGATAGTTACGCGCGAGGAGGCCCTGACGCTTTCAGCCGAAGAAATACAGAAACGTATTGAGGACGCGTTTAATTACGACGATTACGCCTATCAACGCGAAAACGGAATAAAAATAAAATGCAAGGAGCGCGCCACTAATCTTCACAAGATACTGTATCAATGCCCCAACTGCATGAAAGAAGGTTCAACGTATTCCAAAGGCACTAAAATATGGTGCGAAGAATGCGGCAGAGTGTGGGATATGGACGAACTGGGGCTTCTTCACTGCGAAAACGGGGAGGATATTTTCAACCTTGTAACGGACTGGTACCGCTGGGAGAGAGAAAACGTAAGAAACGAAGTGAGAAGCGGCAACTACCGCTTTGAAGACGAGGCGAGGCTGGAATTGCTTAAATCGTCGCACGAGGGGTTCGTGCCCGTGGGCAACGTTAAACTTACGCACGGCTACGACGGGTTTACGCTGAACGGCGTTATAGACGGGAAACCTTTCTTTTTCAACCGCGATCCCGCAACGATGTATTCGTGCCATATAGAATACGACTATAAAGGACGCGGCGACGCGATAGATATAGCAATGCCGACGGACACGTACTTCGCGTATCCGCTGAACGCGGTGAACTGCTTGACGAAACTGCACTTCGCAACCGAGGAGATACACGATTTTGTTACCGAACAAAGAAAATCAAACGGGAACGGATAATTATGGAATACGTTATTGAAACACATGGCCTTTATAAAAGGTACGGCCACAAACTTGCCGTAAACGACGTTTCCGCGCACGTTACGCGCGGGGATATTTACGGGCTTATAGGCAAAAACGGCGCCGGTAAAACCAGCCTTATGAAACTGATACTCGGCATAACCTACCCCACCGACGGCGACGTTACGCTTTTCGGCGGGGAAAACGTTAACCAAGCGAGAAGAAGAATCGGCTCTTTAATAGAAGAACCGGGCCTTTTCAAGGCTTGTTCGGCAAGAGAAAACCTGCTGAGATTTTCAATGCTGTTCGGAACGGATAAAAAGGAAATAGACGGGATACTTGAACTTGTAGGGCTTGCCGATACGGGAAATAAACCCGCGAAGGCTTTTTCGCAGGGGATGAAACAGCGCCTGGGTATAGCGATAGCCTTGCTGGGCAATCCGGAAGTTCTGGTTCTGGACGAGCCGATAAACGGGCTTGATCCCGCGGGGATAAAGGAAATAAGAGATACGATATTGCGTTTGAATCACGAAACGGGCGTGACGTTTATTATTTCAAGCCACCTTCTTGACGAACTTGCCAAAGTGGTTACGTCTGACGGGATCATTGCGGAAGGCAAACTGGTTGAAGAGATATCCGCCGCAAAACTGACCGAAAAATGCAGCAGACAGGCTAAAATAGCGGTTTCGGACGGAGAAAAGGCGATAAGAATATTAAAGGAAAAATACGCCGATTTGAACGCGGAACTCCGCGGCGACGGAATTTACCTGTTTAACCACACGGATAAAACGGCGGAAATAAATACCTGCCTTGTTACTGCGGGCATTGCGGTAAGCGAACTGACGAGAAGCGGTCAGGACTTCGAACAATTCTTTATAGAAAGGTTGGGTGATTGATATGGGCGCGCTGCTTAAATACGAATTTCATAAACTGGTAAGGCAAAAAAGTTTTTACGTTTGCGTGGCGATAATTGCGCTGATGGCGCTGATAAACTTTTTGATATGGGCCTATACCCCCATAAAATTCAACTTGTTAGACCTGCTTTTATCGGGCGGGGAAATGCCGGAAAAAACTTCAAGCGGATTCGGCGCCATGCAGGAAGCGATGGGCGGGCTTTCTTCACAACTGCCCCTTATGCTGGGCATTGCGCTTGCGATTTATATTATTTCGGACTATTCTCAAAGCACCATCAAAAACGTTTACGCGAGAGGATTTACCAGAACGGAAGTTTACTTTGCCAAGTTTTTGGTTTCGCTTGCAATGATGCTTACGATGTTTTTGCTTGTAATGTTGCTGTCGTTTATAGGCGGAACGCTGGAATTCGAAGTAGGAAAACCCGACGGAACGTTTTTCAAACTGCTTTCGACGCAACTTCTCGTTTGCGCGGCTATAACCGCCATTGAGTTCTTTATTTGCATAGCCGTGAAAAATTTGCCGGGCGCGATCGTTATTATAGTGGGCGGTACGCAGTTTCTGCTGAATATCCTGCAACTTATCGACCTTATACTCGCTTCCAAAGATATAGACTTCCGCATAAGCAAACTGTATATAGGCAGTTTTTTGAGCGATTTGGGCAATTCCGCGATAGAAACGCCGCGCTTTCTGTTCTGCCTGATAGGCGCGGTGGTTTACGCGGCGGCGTTTCTCACGCTTGGCTGGCTGATAAACAGAAAAAGCGAAAAATAAACCTTATAAAAATAGTAAAAGTCCCGTTTATGCGTGATAAACGGGACTTTTGTTTTTTGCGGAAAGTTTTTATTTGTTGCGGGATAAGATCATCGGCAGGGCTTTTTCGAACTTGACGCCGTACCAATGGGCGTCGTCATCCATAGTTTTTTTGATGGATTCGATGACCACCTGCGCGGCGAATTGGGCGGCGTCGGCAATCGAATCGCCCTGCAAAAACGCGCCGGTGAACACCGAGGCGAATATATCGCCCGTGCCGTGGGATTTTCTGTTGACGAAGTTTTCAAAGCGATATTCGGTTTTGCCGCCTTCGTTCACGGCTACGCCGAGCTTATCCGGCGAGAAGGAAACGCCCGTGAGCACTATCTTCTTTGCGCCGATCGCCCGCAGCCCGCTAATAAGTTTTTCGATATATTCCTCGGTCTGGCAGCCGTCAATGTAATCCACGCCGGAAAGGAAGCACGCCTCGGTGATATTCGGTAAAATTATATCCGCCGCGGCAACGAGTTTAGCCATCTCTTTCACGAAGGCGTTATCGAACCCCGCGTAAAGCCTGCCGTTATCCGCCATTGCGGGATCTACTATTATAACGCCGCCGGCGTTCTTTCTGTCCTTGAAGATATCGAGAACGTAATCTATCTGCTTTGCAGAACCCATGTAGCCCGTATAAATTACGTCGAAACCGATATTCTGCCTGCCCCACTCGGCGTTGATTTTTGGTATTTCCTCGGTGAGATCCGCGAACGTCCACCCGGAAAAACCGCCCGTATGGTTAGAAAGCACCGCCGTGGGAAGTACCGCCGTTTCTATTCCGAACGCCGAAAGTATAGGCAGCGCCACCGTTAACGAGCACTGCCCCACGCACGAAATATCCTGTACCGTTAAAATTCTTTTATCCATCTTTCACTCCGTTTTACGCTTTTTTGTGTGATTTACGCGGCTTTTTATCTATTGAGCCTCGCTATTCAGCATATCTTTTACCTTCATCAGTCTCGTTTGCGCGCTTCGCTCGTTTTCGTCAAGCTTTATGGAAATGTATTTTATCGTTTCTTCGAGTTGAGGTATCATAACGTATTCCAAAGCGTTGACGCGGCGTTTGTTCCGCTCTATCTCGTCGGCGAGCAGACGCACGGTTTTTTCTATCTGCGCGAGTTCCGTAAGTTTTGGCATAAGTTCCACGAGCATATCGACCGACGCGTCCGCCTCGCTTGTGAGCCCCGCGAACGAATAAGGGAATTTTATTTCCCTTTTTTGCTGTTTAACTGTGATTTCGGGCACTTCTACGCCCATTATATTGCCCGTGCCGCACTCCGCCTCTATGGGAGAAGCGGGCATACTGAACGCCTGCTCCACCACTTCTTCGCCCGTTAGAGCGCGCGCCGCGGAAAACTGTTTGAGCATATCGGACATCGACGCTTCGACTTCTTCACGAAGCGCCTTATCCTTGCGGATTATTACCGAAAAACGGCGGATCATCTCGTCCGACTTGTCCTTCAGCAGTTTGTGCCCCCTTACCGCGGTTTTGAGCCTTGCTTTAAGTTTTTTAAGCTCCATACGGGTAGGGTTTACGTTGAGTCTTGCCACTATATATTCCTTATAAAACGGTTAATCCTTCATGTATTTTTCTATGTATTGGGTTTTTATGCGTTTAAGCTCGGATTTAGGCAGTATTTTAAGAAGTTCCCACCCTAAATCGAGCGTTTCTTCTATCGTTCTGTTGGCGTTGAAGCCCTGCGATACGTACCTTTTTTCAAACTCTTCGGCAAACTTGGCGTAAAGTTTATCGGTAGAGGAGAGAGCGGTGTCGCCGAGTATTGCGGCGAGCTCTTTACATTCTTTGCCGCGCGCGTAGGCGGAAAAGAGTTGGTTCATCGTGTCGGCATGGTCTTCACGCGTTTTACCGTCGCCTATTCCCTTGTCTTTAAGGCGGGAAAGCGAAGGCAGAACGTCTATGGGCGGAGTTACGCCCTTTTTGTAAAGTTCCCTTGAAAGAATGATCTGCCCTTCCGTTATGTAACCGGTAAGGTCGGGAATCGGGTGGGTTTTATCGTCTTCGGGCATGGTGAGAATGGGTATTTGCGTAATGGAGCCCTCTTTGCCGTTTATTCTGCCGGCGCGCTCGTAAAGCGAGGCGAGATCGGTATAGAGATAACCGGGATAACCGCGGCGGCCGGGCACTTCCTTTCTGGCGGCGGAAACTTCCCTTAACGCTTCGGCGTAGTTGGTTATATCCGTTATGATGACGAGAACGTGCATGCCGCACTCGAACGCGAGATACTCCGCGCAGGTGAGCGCCATGCGGGGCGTGGCGATACGTTCCACCGCGGGATCGTTGGCGAGGTTGGTGAACAGCACGGTTCTTTCTATCGCGCCCGTTTTTCTGAAATCGTTTATAAAATATTCGGCTTCCTCGTAAGTTATGCCCACGGCGGCGAAAACTACGGCGAATTTACTGTCGCCGTTTCTCACCTTCGCCTGCCTTGCTATCTGCGCGGCGAGCTCTGCGTGGGGAAGCCCGCTCATACTGAACACGGGAAGTTTCTGGCCGCGCACGAGGGTGTTGAGCCCGTCTATGGCGGAAACGCCCGTTTGGATGAATTCGTTGGGATAGTTCCTTGCGGCGGGGTTTATCGGCTCTCCGTTGACGTCCATTTTCTTTTTGGGAATTATCGGCGCGCCGCCGTCACGCGGGGCGCCCATTCCGTCAAAAACTCTGCCGAGCATTTCTTCGGAGACGGAAAGTTCGATGCTGTGCCCCAAAAAACGCGCTTTGGAAGTGGATATCTGAAGCCCCTGCGAATTTTCGAACAACTGCACTACGGCTTTATCCCTGTTTACTTCAAGCACTTTGCCGCGGCGGAAACCTTCGGTCGTTTCGATCTCTACGAGTTCGTTGTATTTTACGCCGTCAACCCCTTCTACGAGCATGAGCGGACCTACGAGTTCCTTTATGGTTTTATATTCTTTATACATTATCGGAGCCTCCTTCTTTCAATGCTTTCAGCTCGGAAGAAAGCGCTTTCAGAATCTCGTCGAACCGATCGAGTTCGCTTTCGGGGATATATT
>JAGCZN010000169.1 GCA_017959995.1 Clostridia bacterium | reverse complement strand
TATTTCATTGATAAGAAAAACAAAAAAGGCTCTTTTTGCGGGCAGTTTCGATCCGCTTACCGTCGGGCACGAAGAGGTTGTGAAAATCGCCTTGAAAAAATACGACGAACTTTACGTGGTAATAATGAACAACGATAAAAAAACGCCGTTCTTTCCGCTTGACGACAGATTGAAAATGCTTCGCGCCGTTTTCGGCAACACCCCTGAAATAACCGTTGATTCCTGGGGCGGGCTTCTCGTGGATTATATGAGAGAAAAAGAACTTACGTATAACGTAAGAGGGATAAGAAACGAATCCGACCTCACGTACGAAAAAGTTATGGAAGAATACAATACCGCCTTGTATCCGGAAATGGTTTATGATTATATATATACCGGATCTACCGTGTCGTCAACGGCGGTAAAACGAACGATAAAAGAGGGCGGCAGCCTTGCGGGACTAGTGAGTAAAAAAATTTCAGAATACGTTGAAAATCCTGATAAGAACGAAGCACAGAACGAATGAAACGGCCATTTGAAGCGTTTTGGACAGAAAAAAAATTTTCATATCGACTTTTGCTTTCGTCAGATATATAGCTGATTGAAACGCTACCGATATTCCCCCGAACGAAACGAGCGCGCACGCGAGAGAAGCGGACAGAGCGCCGGGCGAAAATCCGAGTATCGCGCACCCGCCGGTACACTCTATAAGGCCTGAAGTGAACCCGCGCGAAAGCGTTTCGGCATTGCCCGACCGCATAAAGATCAATTCTAAAAGTTTGTTTAAGAATAAAAGTATCTTAAAATCGGAAAGAACGTTCGCAAGTAAATAGAAAACGCAAATAAAGCCGCCCACGCAAAGTATGGAAACTACGGAAGAATAAATACATTCGTAAAGAATACTGTCTTCCGTTTTGCCGCGTGTAAGCATAGCGATATACCTTTTGAAATCGCCGTATTTTCTGAATGTTACGCCGCATATCAAGGCGGCGGCAACGTGCGCGATAAGCATAAGAAACCCGCATATTTTATTTCCGAACATATTAACGCCTACCGTTCCTACTATAAATAACGGTCCGGAAGTGGAACAGAAAGCAGCCATTCTCGTAGCCTCGTACTTATCCGTTTTCCCCGCGGCGTAAAGTTCGGAAATAAGTTTGGCGCCTACCGGGTATCCCGAAAGAACGCTCATCGCAAATACGTAAGCCGATATTCCGTTACAGCGGAAAATTCTTTTCGTAAACCCGTCCGCTTTTCGGGTAAAGTTTGCAAGCGTGCCTAATTTCGTGAGGATCAGCGTCAGAAAAAAGAACGGAAACAGAGAGGGAAGAACGGCAACCGCCCATAGTTTTATCCCGTCGGCGGCAACGGAAACGTACCTGTCCGGAAATATCACAAGGCACAGCATTAAAAAAAGCGTAAGAACCGATATAAAAACGCGCGCGATTTTTTTCATACTTTAATTTATTGTTTTTTTGCGTGATGTATGTTATAATAATCAAATAACGGGGTTGCACCGAACGAAAAACGCCCGTAAAGGCCGCTCCTTAACGGATTTCGGCCGGAGAAAATTTATGAAACTCAGAAACACGTTCAAGTTGCTTTTTTCTAATCTCCGCGCGGTAATGTCGGACTTTTTGTTCCGTTTTACTTTAACCGTAATTCTCAGCGCCGTAACGGCGTCTTTTCTCGTTCCTTTTATAAAGGAAGTAATATCTTCGGAAGCGGCCGCAAAACTGCTTGACGCGTTGAAGGGCGTAATAGGCGCGTTTTTTTCGGCAGGCACGGAAATGGCTGCCGGCAGCGAAGCTCTTTCGGAGGCGAACAGAGAATTTTTTTCAATGCTCGGCGATAAGATGGGAGATATTACTCTGGTGGCGATAGGCGTCATCGCGGTGCTTATCGTTTACGCAATGTTTTTCGGTTTTGCGAATTACGCCTCGGGCGTGGTTATAAACTCTTATATGTCGTCGCTTTCCAAAATAGGATACGTCAGCGCTATTCTTCACGGTTTCGGCAAGTGTTTCATGTATCAGCTTATATCCGTTTTTGCGTTTATTATATGGAATATCGTGCTTTTTACCGCAAGCTATTTTACGTTCGTATTAACGGCTTCGGCGCTGCTCGTTATGTCGCTGCCGCTTGCGGTGCTTATTTTGGTTGCGGGTAACGCATTGTACGGCGTGTTCTTTTCTTGTTTCCTTCCGTCCCTTACGGCGGGCGGCAACGGTATAATAAAGGGTATTAAAGAATCGTTTTCGCTCGGCGCGAAAAAATTCGGCGAACTGTTCGCTCAGTTTATTTTTATAATTCTGTTCGTCTTTTACGCCAACGTTTCCGTAACCGTGTTCACGCTCGGCGCCGGCTTTATATTCTCTTTGCCGGCAACGTGCGTATGCATAACCTGCCTTAAACTCGTCAACTATTATTCCTTCGTAGGAAGAAAATATTATATCGATTACGACAATATAATCGTTCCGCCCGGAATGAAGAGTGAAGAGGACGGCTTTATTAACGGCATCGATATGTAAAATCAGATCCGCTTTTCCGAAGCGGATTATTTTATTGCGATTCCGCATACTTTTTCCGTGAGGAAATTTTTTCTCGGAATAAAGTCTTTACATTCCTTTTGGAAAAAAATATGGTCAAGGGAGATCGCCGCGGGGCTCGCGTTTTACTTCGTTACGGGATTTTCGCCGGTTCTGTGCGCCCTGCTTTTTTTCTGCGGTAAAATTTTCCCCGAAGAGTTTTTCGAAAATTCCCTTTTTTTCGGCGCCGTGTCCGATTTTATAAAGTCGTTTAACGTTTCCGCGTTGAATACGGTAAGGCGCGGCGGCGTGGTTCTTATTCTTACGTCGGTGTATTCGTCGGTAAATCTTTTTTACCGTTTTAAGCGTTGCGGCGTGATCCTTTACGCATTTGAAACCGAAGAAAAAACATTTACCGCAAAGATCAGATCTTTATTTTTCGTAGGGCTTACCGTAATTTTTTTCGTTATAACGGGTTTTACGTATTTTGTGGCAAACGCCGTTTTCAAGGGGATAATCCTTAAAATATCGGTTTCGGTGATAGCTTCGGCGGCGTCGTTTTTTCTTCTTATAATAATGCATCTGCTCGTATGCCCGTACAGATTGTCCGTAAGGGAAGTTTTCGGCGGTTCGGTCGTAACCTTCGTATTGCTTGCGTTTTTATCAGCGGGTTTCGGGGCGTATCTGGATAAATTTGCGCATTTTGAAAAAACTTACGGGGCGTTGGCGGGCTTTTTTTCTTTCGTCGTATACTCGTATTTTATGATGCAGGCTTTCACTTTCGGCATAGCCTACAATATTTCGCACCTCGGAAAATTAAAAGGTTTGGCAAGAAAAAAGCGTTGAAAAAGTTATTTTTTGTCGAAACGGAGCATAAGAATATACACTGCTTGAATAGAGGTGTTTTATTTTGGATCCGTTGATCAGAAGAGTTAAGGACGAAGCTGCGTACATAGTGTCCACGGGCAGCACCGTAAGACAAACCGCAAAAGTATTCGGCGTAAGTAAATCTACCGTGCATAAGGACGTTACCGAAAGATTACCGCGGTATGACGAAAACCTTTTTTTGAAAGCGAGAGCCGTTCTTGACAGGAATCTCGAAGAAAGACATATCCGCGGGGGAATTGCAACGAGAGAAATGTATAAAAAAAGAAACGAATGATTTTTTTAAGCGAAGCATTATTCTTCGCTTTTTTATTTTCAAAAAAATAATAAAAAAATTACAAGCCCGCCGAAAAAAGTTTGAAAAATCACTTTAATATGTTATAATATAAAAGATTCTTAAATACGTGCGGGAGTAAACCTTATGAAACGTACAGAAATAAAAAAATTATACCGCGATATTACCGCATATTCCGGCAAAAAAGTTACCGTTGCCGGCTGGGCAAGAACGGTGAGAGATTCCAAAGCATTCGGATTTATCGAACTTAACGACGGTAGTTTTTTCAAAAACTGTCAGGTTGTTTTCGAAAGAGAAAAACTTTGCAATTACGACGAAATCGCAAAACAGAACGTGGGCGCTTCGCTTATAGTTACGGGTACGGTGGTAGCTACCCCCGAAATGAAGCAGCCTTTTGAAATAAAAGCGGAAGAGATAAGGGTTGAGGGAACTTCCTCGCCCGATTATCCGCTTCAGAAAAAACGGCATTCACTCGAATATCTGCGCGAGATAGCGTATCTCCGCCCGAGGACCAATACTTTCAGCGCCGTGTTCAGAATAAGAAGCGAGGCGGCGTATGCAATTCACAGTTTTTTTAACGAACGGGGATTCGTTTACGTGCACACTCCGCTTATCACGGGAAGCGATTGCGAGGGCGCCGGAGCCATGTTCCAGGTGACCACGCTTGATTTGAATAAAGTTGCCGAGAGCGGCAAGGTGGACTACGGAAAAGACTTTTTCGAAAAGACCGCCGCGCTTACGGTTTCCGGTCAGCTAAACGTTGAAACCTACGCGATGGCGTTTTCAAACGTTTACACTTTCGGCCCTACTTTCAGGGCGGAACGTTCCAACACGCCCCGCCACGCCGCCGAATTCTGGATGATAGAGCCCGAAATGGCTTTTGCCGACCTTTCTGACGATATGGACGTAGCCGAAGCTATGGTGAAATACGTAATAAACTACGTAATGAACAGTTGCCCGGAAGAGATTCAATTCCTCAACGACTTCGTGGATAAGGATAAAGCGCTTATTTCACGCCTTAAAAACGTGGTTGAAAACGAATTCGCGCGATTAACGTACACGGAAGCGATAAATATTCTGGAACCGATAAAGGAACAGTTCGAATTCCCCGTATTCTGGGGTTGCGATCTTCAGAGCGAGCACGAAAGGTATCTTACCGAAACGGTATTCAAAAAGCCCGTGTTCCTTACCGATTACCCCAAGGAAATAAAGGCGTTTTATATGAAATTAAACCCGGACGGAAAAACGGTTGCCGCGGCGGATCTTCTCGTTCCGGGAATAGGAGAACTCATAGGCGGCAGTCAAAGGGAAGACGACCTTGCTCTGCTTGAAAAAAGAATGGACGAGCTTAAAATGAACAAGGAAGACTATTGGTGGTATCTGAATCTTCGCAAATACGGCAGCGTTACGCATTCCGGTTTCGGGCTCGGGTTCGAACGTATGATAATGTATCTTACGGGCATTACCAACATCAGGGACGTTATACCCTTCCCCAGAACGGTTTCTAATTTGGATTATTGATTTAACGTATGGTTATAACGGTATCGGGCGTTGATAACGCGTTTGAAGCCGCAGCATACGGCGGCACTGCGCGTCTCTTCGCGAAAAACTGTAAAGGCGGAATAGTTTTATGATATTTTACGCGTTGGATTGTGAAGAAATTATAGGCTATTCTTTCAACGATAAAGTTCTGTTAAGAACGTGTTTTACACATACTTCCTACGCCAACGAACACGGCGCCGAAAGTAACGAAAAACTTTAATATCTCGGTGATTCGATACTTAATTTCGTCATTGCGGAGTATCTTTTCGCCAAATCGTCGGGCGATGAAGGCAGCCTTACCAAAAAGAGGGCGGAACTCGTTTCCGCGTCGCCGCTCGGCAACGCAGCAAGCAGGATAGGCATTGACAAATACCTCCTCGTGGGAGAGGGCGAGAAAAACAAACCCGCAAAGCTTAATATGCGGGCGGATCTTTTCGAGGCGGTAATAGCGGGGATCTATCTTGACGGCGGTATGGAAGCGGCGAAAAAGTTTATTTACGATAAGCTTCTCACTCCTTCGTTAAAGGCGGAAAAAACCGTTCACGGCAACGACAATCAGAGCCGACTTCAAGAGTTCGTTCAAGGCAAAAAACTCGGAAAACGCGAATACGTTCTTATCGGTAAAGAAGGGCCGGATCATTCCCCGTCGTTCACGTGCGGGGTAAAACTCAACGGGAAGCTCATTGCTAAAGACGTTGGCTCCAACAAAAAACAAGCAGAACAGAAAGCGGCACAAACCGCCATGAAAAAGTTATCAATTCAAAGGGGTAAACGCAATTGAATTTTACCAAAATTGAAATAATAGGTTTCAAATCGTTTGCAAATAAAACCGAAATACGTTTCGACCACGGTAGCACGGGTATAGTGGGCCC
>JAGCZN010000168.1 GCA_017959995.1 Clostridia bacterium | reverse complement strand
GTGATCTTTTTGCCAACCATCATTTCGGTCAGGGCCTGCTCGTTGGTTTCGGAGGTGTTCACCGTTCCGATATGCTCGCCCTTGCGGAGTACGGCAACGCGGTCGGAGATCTCCATGACCTCGTTGAGCTTGTGGGTAATGATGATGATGGATTTGCCGTCGTCGCGCATCCGGCGCAGGACCGCGAAGAGCTTTTCGATCTCCTGCGGGGTGAGCACGGCGGTGGGCTCGTCCAGAATGAGGATATCGGCGCCGCGGTAGAGGACTTTGATAATTTCCACCGTTTGTTTTTCGGAAACCGACATTTCGTGTATTTTCTTTTTCGGGTTGATTGAAAAACCGTATTTTTCCGCTATTTCGTTAACGGAAGCGTTGGCGGTTTTGATATTGAATTTTTTGTTTTTCACGCCGAGAACGATATTCTGCGCCGCAGAAAAAACGTCTACGAGTTTGAAGTGCTGGTGAATCATTCCGATCCCGTATTTGAAAGCGTCGTGCGGGGAACGGATAACTACTTCGTTTCCGTTAATGAATATCTGCCCCTCATCGGGAAAATATATTCCGGAAATCATATTCATAAGCGTAGTTTTTCCGCTTCCGTTTTCACCGAGCAGAGCGAGTATCTCTCCTTTGTAAAGCGTGAAATCAACGTTGGAATTTGCAACTACGGGTCCGAATCGTTTCGTAATTCCTATAGTTTGTAACGCTACGGTCTGTTCCATGCCGTAACCTCCGTAAAAGTAAATGTTGAAAAAAAATTATGTAAGGCGGAGCCAAAATACCCCGCCCTACATATATTAAAATTTAACTTTATCGTTAAGACAATCAGCTGTTTACTTCCGTTATACCGTCTATTCTCAAATCGAAATAAGGAGCGGAACGATATTCGGATTCGTGGAAGTAACCGCCGCTTATAACTTCGGTTTCGCCTACGAAATCGCCTAAATCGTCAACGTCGGCAAGGTAGCTGGTAAGGGTTTCGCTGTTTACGGTGAAGGTGCTGGTATCGAATACGTGAAGCGTGCCGGCTGCGAATTGAGCGATAGCGGCGTCGATAGCTTCCTGGGTTCCCGCTGCGGCAACCGCAGTATTGAGTTCAAGAATCTGAACGGAACCGGTAGCGATCGTACCCGTCCAATCGTAAGGAACGGTTTCGTTATTCATGGCCGCTTCGATTATCAACTTCATATAAGGTCTCCAATTGATTTTGGAAGAAACTATATAAGTATTGGGACCGGTTGCTTTGGTGCTGCCGTTGTAAGAGATATTGGGAACGTTATGTTCTTCGCAAGCGGAAGGAGCGCCGAGAGAGTCGGCATGTTGGCTTATGAGTTTGCAGCCGTTGGAAATAAGAGCTTCGGCGGTTGCTTTTTCATCGTCGAGATTGTACCAGCTGTTGGTATATCTTACTTCCATGGTAACGGTCGGGCAAACGGATTTAGCGCCGAGGTAGAAAGAAGTATAGCCGGAAACGACTTCTGCGTAAGGGAACGCGCCTACGTAACCCATTTTAGCTTCGGCAGCGGTAAAATCACCGGCTTCTATCATTTCGTTGAGTTTCATACCCGCGGCTATGCCGGCGAGATAACGCCCTTCGTAAATGGCGGCGAAAGCGTTGTGATAGTTGGCAATTTCTTCGGTGTGCGCTCTCGTTCCGGTAGCGTGGTAGAATTGTACGTCCTTGAATTCTTTGGCTGCTTTGATCATGTAGGATTCATGACCGAAACTGTCCGCGAATATAACGTCGCAACCCTGATCGGCAAGTTCGGCGGCGGTGTCGTAGCAGGCGTCGCCTTCTTCAACGTTGGTTCTCAAAATAACCTGGCTGTCTTTCAGACCGAGTTCTTTGGCCACGTCCTTTGCGGCTTCGATGAAGTTAAGGTCATAAGTGGAACTTTCATCGTGAAGGAAAATAAAACCGACTTTGAATTCGGATTCATTGCTATCACCGCAAGCGACGAGCGACGTGCAAGCGCAAGCCAATACGAAGGCAAGCACTAAAGTAAGTAACTTTTTCATTATAAAACCTCCATTATGCCTCAAAAGGCATTTAATCACAATATTGCTTTCAGTTTTACGGGAAAATAAAAAATTCCGTATGCCGCGGTAAAACGGATACAGAATTACGGTGCGATAAGATATTCCGCAACTAAAATTGCGGTTAAATGAAAACGGTGCATATATGCTTTCATCTTAGTCGTCATCGGTAAAAATTCCCTTTTGAAAAAATATAATTAAATATTAACAGAAAAAGCGTGAATAGTCAACTGTTTGCAACCTATTTTACGATTTTTATTTTGATTTGCGTTACCGGCAGTAATATAAAACACTTTTCTCCTTTGCTTGACTTTTCAACACCGTATTGATAAAATTGTTAAAAAAAGGAGTTTTATATGAAAGTTCCCGAAATACCTTATAAAAGATACGAAATAGAAGACCTGAAAAAAGCTTTGGCCGTATTTGAAAACGCCGCCTTAAACGCAAAGCGCGCCGATGAAGTTATGAAAGCGAGAGAAGTTTTCAGGCAAGAATTTGTAAAATACGGAACGGCCGTATCGCTTGCAAACTGCAGATTTACCCTTACCACGAAAGATAAATATTATTCCGGCGAAGTGGATTATTACGATCTCGTTTCCCCCGTCGCCTCGGAAATTTCGGTAGAATACGGCAAGATCATGCTTTCTACGCCGTACCGCGC
Organism: Clostridia bacterium; assembly: GCA_017959995.1. Classification (GTDB taxonomy): domain Bacteria; phylum Bacillota; class Clostridia; order Christensenellales; family Borkfalkiaceae; genus RGIG3732. The sequence continues at coordinate 384 of JAGCZN010000168.1, read as the reverse complement.
GGAAATGGAAAAAATCGTAAATCCCATTTGTTACAAACTGTACGAATACGCCGAAAAAGCGTACAATCCTTCGGTTGAAAAAGAATGCCAGACCGAAAATTCCATAGTAACGGAATATTCCAAATTCATGTCCGAACTCGGCGTTGAATGGAAAGGCGAAACCCTTCCCCTGTCGGTCGTGCGCGGTTTTCTTGAAGACGAAAACAGGCAAACGCGTAAGGACGCGGCCTGCGCTATAGGAAAAGCGCTTGAAAAAAACAGCGCGACGCTTGACGATATATTCGACCGTCTTGTTAAAATAAGAACCGAAATAGAAAAAAAACTCGGTTATGAAAATTTTTTAGAACTCGGCTACTATCGTATGAACCGGATAGATTATGACAG
>JAGCZN010000016.1 GCA_017959995.1 Clostridia bacterium | reverse complement strand
GATATAGTTTTTGTTCTTTTCCCGTAGTTATCGAGGATTCGATGGCTACCTCTATACCGTCTTGCATATACAGTTTTTTGGATTTCCTTGCGACGGCGTAATACGGCATACCGAGTACGCGCGCGGTAACGTGCGTGAGTTGCAGGCCTTTCGACTCCGCGGTGAGAAGCACTTCGCACCCGCCGGCAAGCTTGGCAAGTTCCCTGCCGCAGTGTTCGGTCAGATCTACGTTGCCGTGAAGATTGAAAAAACAGATCCTGACGCCGCTCGGCAACGGAAGCACGGGCAGAGTTGCAACGCGGCCTTTTATGTTTACAGAGTAAGTTTCGCTCATAAGTTTCTCCTTAAGTTAATGTTTTTTACCATACGCCGACATTATACCACCGAAACGGCCGAATGTAAATTGTTTGAACGGTTTTTCGGCATTTTATAACTTAAAAATACATATATATAACTATATCGCAAAAGGCGGGGGTTATATGCACGGGAAAAAATCGGAAGACGTATTGAAACAGTTGAACGTCAATCCGCGCTACGGACTGAGGGCGGAAGAAATTTCTTCAAGGCGAATAAAATTCGGCGCGAACACGGTGGACAGGACAAGACAAAAATCACTGTTTTTGCGGGTTTTGGGCGCTTTTTCGGAGCCGATGCTGCTTATTTTATGCTTTGCGCTTGCAATTACTTTAGGCGTGAATATAGGTAAATTCGTGCGTACGGGCGACGGAGATCTTACCGAGTGCATAGGGATATTTACGGCGGTTGCCCTTTCCGTTACGATAACGGTGGTTATGGAAGACAGATCGCAAAAGGCCTTCGAACTGCTTCGGGCGGTTTCGGATAAAACTGTGGTGAAAGTGAGAAGAGAGGGGGAGATAACGCTTATTCCGCAAAGCGAGATAGTGGTGGGGGACGTTATGATTTTGGAAAGCGGCAACAGGGTGTGCGCCGACGGAAGGATCATAAAAGGCGAAAACCTTGCGGCGGACGAAAGTTCGCTTACGGGGGAGAGTAAGCCGCGGAATAAGAGGGCCGGGGCGGTTGTGGACGATAACGCGCCGCTGGCGGACAGGATAAACTGCGTTTACGGCGGTACGCTTATAACTTCGGGCAGGGGCGAAGCCGTTGCCACCGCCGTGGGTAACGGCGCGGAAATGGGAAAAATAGCCAAAGAACTTCAGATAAAAAATAAGATCTCTTCGCCTTTGAGCGAAAAATTGGATAGACTGGGCAAAGCGGTTACGATTATTGGCGGAATTGCGGCGTCGGCGGTTTTCGTGGTTTCGCTGATACGGCTGATTATTGCGGGAAATGCGAATTTCGATACCGTTCAGGAGATTTTTATAGGGAGCGTGGTGCTTATCGTGGCCGCCGTTCCCGAAGGGTTGCCTACGATAGTGGCGGTTTCGCTTTCGCTTAACGTTATGAAACTTGCCAAGGAGAACGCGCTTATAAAAAAACTTGTCGTGGCGGAAACGGCCGGCTGCGTGAGCGTTATCTGCTCGGACAAAACGGGAACGCTTACGCAGAACAGAATGGAAACGGAGAGCGTATTCGACGCAAATGGCAAAAAAACGAATAAATTGCCAAAAATCATTCACGATAATATAATATTCAATTCCGTTCTTTCCGCGGCGGAAGAAAAGGGCAATCTTATCTGGGCGGGGGACCCCACCGAACGCGCGTTGGTATCCGCGGCTTTAGGCGCGCCCACGGAAAAAATAAACGCGCTGCGCGCCGGAAAAAAAGTTGCGGAAAGAGAGGAGTTTACGTCTGACAGGAAGTATTCCTCGGTAAAAATTCGCGAAAAAGGCGGTTTCCGTACTTATTATAAGGGCGCGTTCGAAAAAATAGCGGCGTTTTGCGGCGATGGCGCGGGTATTTCGCCTCAGATAAAAAAAGAGATGGATCTTTGCGTTAAAAACGCGAGGAGAGTAATAGCTTTCGCTCATTCGGACGGGGAGGGAACGGTATTCGACGGGTTTGCCGCCCTGACCGACCCCGTGAGGCCTGACGTTAAAAAATCAGTGGAATTATGCAAAAAAGCGGGCATCTCGGTAAAAATACTTACGGGCGATAACGCGCAGACCGCTTTTGCCGTTGCGAGGGAACTCGGCATAGCGAATTACGAAAACGAGGTGATAACCGCGGCGGAAGCGGAAAGAATGGACGACGGGGCGTTTTCCGCGGCGTTGAAACGCGTTACCGTGGTAGCGAGAAGTACGCCTCTTCTGAAATTGAGAGCGGTAAATCTTCTTAAAAGCGCGGGGGAAGTGGTTGCCGTTACCGGCGACGGAATAAACGACGCGCCCGCGATAAAACAGGCGGATATAGGCATAGCCATGGGCAGCGGCTCGGAAATAGCAAAGGAAGCGGGGGATATAGTTCTTTTAGACGATTCGTTTACCACGATAGTAAAGGCGATATTTTTCGGCAGAAACGTTTACGCCAATTTTCAGCGGTTCATAATGTTTCAGCTTTCGGTGAATTTCTCGGCGGTGATTACGGTGCTTGCCGCATTGTTTTTCGGGCTTAAAAGTCCGTTCAACGCCCTTCAGCTTCTGTGGATCAACGTTATAATGGACGGACCGCCCGCGTTGACGTTAGGCTTCGAGGCTCCTTCCGGCGAACTTATGAACGACAGCCCCAAAAAGAGGAGCGATAACCTGGTAACGAAAAAAATCGCGGCGAGAATACTGGTTCACAGTTTGTATACGTCGGCGGTGGTTACCTGGCAGGCGCTTACCGACTTTATGCGCGTGCCCGTGGAAGAAAACGCTTCGGTGGTTTTCTCTCTGTTCGTTTTCTTTCAGCTGTTCAACGCGTTCAATTCGAGGCAGGTAGGTTCGCAGAGTATTTTCAGGGGATTTTTCTATAACCTTCCCATGCTGGTTTCATTCGGCGCGGTAACCGTTTTGCAGGTTGTGATAACGCAATTCGGCGGCGGGTTGTTCGGAACCGTTCCGCTTTCGTTTGAAAGCTGGGTGAAAACGGTTGCCGTTTCTTCCACAATTCTGCTTATTTCGGAAACGAGCAAAGCGGCGTACCGCATATTGCTAAAAGTTACGGGCAAAACAGCCCGGCCGCTAATTTCCGTTTCGGCCGCGAAACGGTGAGTTATCCACAAAGTTATCCACAAAATCGCCCTAAAACGCCGTTAAATGTGGATAACTTCAATATTTTCGGCTTTAATACAAACGTTAATTAAAGGAGATTTCGTATTCGGAATATGAAAAAATCGGTAAGGTTGGGTTTGTTTGTAATCAATAAAAAAATCTTAATCGTAAGTTTGGCGGTTGCGGCGGCAACGGCGGTTGCGGCGGTATGCTTTACGCCGGCGCGCGCATCTTCCACGCCGTATTCGCGCGTTACGGTGGTAATAGACGCCGGACACGGCGGAATAGACGGCGGAGTTACGGGCGTTAACACGGGGGTGGCGGAAAGCGAATTGAACCTTGCCGTGGCTAAACTTTTGCAGAGGGATTTTTCCGCCGCCGGGTTCAAGGTGGTGATGACGAGGACCACTTCCGCCGGTCTTTACGGAAAAGCTTCGGCCACGCTGAAAAAAACCGATATGCAGAACAGAAGGCGGATAATAGAAGGAGCGTCGCCCGATCTTGTTATCTCCGTACATATGAACAGGTGTCCGCTTCCGTCAAGAAGGGGGGCGCAGGTGTTTTATAAGCCCGGGGACGAGGCTTCCGCTTCATTTGCCGACGATATACAAAGCGAACTCAACGGCATGAAAGAGGCCGTAAGAGATTGTTTTACGCTTGCGGGAGATTACTACGTGTTAAACGTTTCGGGTTGTCCGGCGGTGCTTGTGGAGTGCGGATTTCTTTCCAACGGGGACGACGAAAAATTGCTTATAAACGAAGAATACCGCGAAAAACTTGCCTACGCGATATTTAAGGGAGCCGTGAAGTATCTGTGCTTTAACGGTAAGTATCCCGCGGCGGGCGGATAGAGCACTTTTTTACGGCGGAGATTTTTGCGGAAAACCGTTTCCGCTCCGGTTATGCTTGACAAAACGATTCAATAAATGTAAAATTATTTTTATTGACGGCGCGCGTTCGCTTTGATTTTCAAAAAAACCGCGCGAATCGCGTAAAAACAAGCAAGAAGGATAATTTTATCATACGTTCGCCTTTAAGGGCCCGCGCGAGAATTCCGGGAAACGCCACGGTGGATCTCACGAAGGGCCCGCTCTTCAAAAACATAGTAAAATTTACCATTCCCATAATTTTTACGGGTATTCTTCAGCTGTTTTTCAATGCCGCAGACATCGTTGTGGTGGGGCGCTTTGCAAGCGAAACCGCGCTTGCGGCAGTTACCTCTACGGGCGCGCTTATAAATCTTATAGTCAATTTCGCGATAGGTCTGTCGGTCGGCGCGGGCGTGTGTATGGCCAAATGCTTCGGCTCGAAAGACGCCGACGGAATGGAACAGACCGTTCACACCGCTATGCTGACTTCCGTTATAGGCGGAGTGGCGGTGGGCGTTTCGGGCTTTATTTTTTCAAAGTACTTCCTCGTGTGGATGGATACGCCTTCTAACGTTATAGACCAGGCTACGCTTTACGTTCGCATATATTTCACGGGCGTTCCGTTTTCTATAATCTACAATTTCGGCGCGGCCGTTTTAAGGGCCGTGGGCGATACGAGAAGACCGCTTTTATTTCTCGTTACGGCGGGAATAATCAACGTGCTGTTCAACCTTGCGTTCGTGCTTATTTTCGGAATGGACGTCGACGGCGTTGCCTACGCCACGGTGATCTCTCAGGTGGTTTCGTGCGTTCTGGTTACGGCGTATCTTATGAAAGTAAAAGATTATCACCGCCTGGATATTAAAAAACTTCGCATAGTAAAGGATAAATTCACGCAGATACTGATCGTGGGGCTTCCCGCGGGGGTGCAGGGTTCGCTTTTTTCCATATCGAACGTAATTATACAGTCGAGCATCAATTCCTTCGGAGACGTGGCCATGTCCGGCAACGGCGCGGCGGCGAATATAGAAGGATTCGTGTATATTTCGATGAACGCTTTCCACCAGACCGCGCTTTCCTTTACGGGACAGCACGTTGGCGCGAAAAAAGTTTACAGAACGGGAAAAATCGCGCTTTTATGCCTCGCGTGCGTTACCGTGGTGGGCGGTGTGTCCGGCGTGGGCGCGTACCTTATGGGGCGGCCGCTCATTTCCGTTTACGTTGGGGATAACAATACGGAAGTTATAAAATACGGGATAATAAGAATGACTTACGTTTGCGTGCCGTATTTCCTGTGCGGACTTATGGACGTTTTCAGCGGACTTCTGAGAGGGCTGAACAGATCCGTAGAGGCTACGTTTATAACCCTGGTGTGCGTGTGCGTTTTGAGGCTGGTATGGATATATACCGTGTTCGCCGAAAACCATACGCTTCCCGTATTGTACTTTTCTTACCCGTTATCCTGGGGAATATGCGTACTTGCGCAGGCGGGAATGTTTTGGGCGGCGTATGCCAAAGCCAAAAAACGCGAGAGAGAGGAGAGCGCGGAAAGTTGATTTGATAAGATTGGCAAGATAGCATATTTTTCCATTGAAAAATGCGAATAAAGCGTGAAATACGGCACATTCTATCCGTAGAACGGAAACGTTCGACGGAGGGAATATGGAAAAATTTTTTTGTTTCGGCTTAGCCGTAGGTATGATGGCGGGCGCGTTGCTTGCGGTAAATTCGCATAAGGTGCGCAAATTCGTGTGCGAGAGTCAGAAGCAGATGGCGAAGAGCGTTGAAGACCTTAACGAAAAAAAAGAAAACCGTAACGGCGAAAGCGAAAAAGAATAACCTTTGATTTCCTTAAAGAAAAATCCGCAACTTTTTTGCGGACTTTTCTTTTTTTCTTGTGTTTTGGGCAAAAAAGTGGTATCATATGAATATACGGAAAATTGCGGGGAGTTTTTATGATAATAGCTTTCGACGTGGGCGACAGAAGAATAGGCGTTGCCGCTACGGATCCTTTGGGTATTATGGCGCTGCCGTTGGAAACCTATTTCAGAAAGAATACGGCGGAAGACGTTAAATACCTGGTTGATCTTGCGAAGAGCAGAGGAGCCGACGTTATCGTGTGCGGACTTCCGCTGAATTTTGACGGAAGCGAGAGCGAACAGACGGTAAAAACGAGGAAATTCGCGGCTATTATAGAGGCGGCGACGGATATTCCCGTGGTTTTCGAGGACGAGCGCTTTACCACGCTTGAAGCGAGAAGAAACCTGATTGAAGCCGATATGAGAAGAGATAAGCGCAAGCAGGTTATAGATAAGGTAGCGGCGTCGTATATTCTGGAGAGTTATCTCAATAAAATAAATTCGCAAAAAAACGGATAAAGCGGGCGCGCCCGCTTATAAGGAGGACGTTATGTCTGATAAAGAATTCAGAGAAGTGGAACAGGAAGAACTTTCCGATATAGTGGAACTTGTTGACGATACGGGAAGAACGTTGAAATTCTATCACATAGGCACCTTGGATTACAAGGGCGAGGGATACGTTTTTTTCCAGCCGGCCGAAGAGATAGAGGGAACCGACGAGGACGACGTTATAATCTTCCGCATCGGCGGCAGCGAGGGCGACGAAGTGCTTTTGCCCATTGAGGACGAGGCCCTTCTGGACGAGGTGTACGAGGAGTTCTGCCGTATTATGGACGAGGAGGACGCCGCCGACGAAGCTTTCGCCCTTGAACCCGACGCGGAATATTGCGACGGAAACTGCGCCGAGTGCGAAGAAGAATGCGAGGACAGGGAAGAAAACTGAGAATATTCGGAAAAACGAAGGAGAATTTCAGTGGATAACGATTTCGGCAAGCCGCAGGTAAAGGACGATTACGGCGTGGCGTCGATGGTTTTAGGAATTTTGGGAACGGTGGGTATCGCCTCGCTTATTTGCGGGATACTTGCCGTAACGCTCGGTTTTATGCAGAGAAAGGCGAATAAGAACGGCTATTCTACGGCGGGGATAGTTCTCGGGTTCGTTTCGCTCGGCTACGCGGCGGTAAAAATATTTCTCGTGATTTTTTATTACGCGTTTTTTCTGATGCTGTTCGCCGGATTGCTTTTATGAGAGGTGCCGCGTTATGGACGTAGACGAATACAGAAAGTACAGGGACGAAATAGACGATAACCGCTTCGGCGGAACGGGATTCATTCTCGCCATAGTCGGTTTTTTCGGAATAGCCTCGATAATTTGCGGGATACTTGCTATAGTTTTCGGCGCCGTTCAGATAAAAAAGGAAAGCAACCCCATTGCAAAGGCGAGCATCGCGCTGGGCATTGCGGATATAGTTTTAAGGCTTATCACGTTTGCGGTGATCGCGTTGATTTTAATAAAAAAATTCAGCTGATAAAAGGAGTGTTTTATGAACGATAACGGCAGAAACCCTTACGAATCGGGCAGCGGCGACCGTACGCCTTCGCCCTTTCCGGAATGGAACGACGAAAAAAAAGAAGAAAAAAACGACGCGCGGAACGCTTCGGATAATCCGTACGTCGGTTGCGGGACGGCCGCGAAAGACGATCCGGAAAGCGGCGGCACCGCGAACGATCCGGGGAATCCGTACGTTGACGGATACTACGGGAACGGGCGCGAACGGGAAAACGATAAAGGCAAAAACGGAACGGCTATCGCGGCAATGGTGCTGGGTATAGTATCGCTTTCGGTATGCCTCGTGTGTTGCTGCTTTACTTACCTTACCTGGATAATATCCCTTATGGCGGGCGTTGCAGGTACGGTGCTGGGAATTATTTCGTTGGTTCAGAGCGGGGCGAAAGCCAAAGCGGTAACCGGGTTGGTGCTGAGCGTAGTAGCGGTGGTACTGTCCGTCGTGTTTATGGTAGCGCTTACGATTTACGTGGATTATATTGCTGATTTTATGAGAGAAAATTATCCCGACGTTTACGACCGGTATTACGGGAGCGGCTACGACCGCGGAATGATCGTTTCGCGTATCGTATCGCTATTTAAGAGATGACGGACGGAGCGGATAAACGGACCGCTTTCGGCAGGGCGGCGGCGATAGCGTTTACGGCGGCGGCGATAGCGGCGGTGGTGTTCGTTATAATTGCAAATCCCGCGGAAAACACGCTTATCGAGTGCGCTATCAATAAAAAACTGCATTTGCATTGTCCCACTTGCGGAGCCACGCGGGCGGCGTATTATTTCTTTACTTTCAGGTTCGGAAAAGCTTTTTACTACCACGCGTTTTTTACCGCGGTTTCGCCGTTCGCGGCATTCGTGGCGGCGGGCGCGGCGGTAAACGGCATAGCGGGGAAGAAAATTGTTCCGCTACCCGAATTCCGCTGGGTGTATCCGGTGGTTTTTCTTGCCGGATTGCTTCTGTTCGGGATACTTAGAAATTTTACCGCGACGATCTATTGACGGAGAAGTATAGTGAAAATTTGGGCAAAAGTTATGAAAGGCGGAAAAATAGCCGATCAGACCGTTTTTGAAAAAGACGGAAAAACGGTGTGGAGCGAAATGCATTCCTACCTGGTTGAAATATGCTACGCGCTGGATATTCCCACGCCGGTACTTCTCAAAACGCATATTTTCAATTTCGCAAAGTTCAATCACGTAAAATTCACGAAGGGCGATTTCGTGGAAAAGGTCAACTTCGACCAGCTGTTTCTGGAAAATATTTCGGACAGATGAACGGCGGGCGCGAACGACGGAATCATTCATAAAAACGCCGGTTTTTCGGGCAGCGGTTAGGTTTATGAAAATAATTGTGTTTATAACGGCGTTAAGTATTTTTGCGTTTTCGTTCGCCGCGTGCGGAAAATCGGGTAAAAATTCCGGATTTTTCACGGGGAGCGGGGATACGGAAAAATCGGTTTCTTCAGACGAAGGCGATTGCGGATACTTATCCGCCGTAGAATATCTTGAAAGGGCGGAGGAAGTGTTTTCCGCCCAAACGAATTACAAATCCGTAATGAACGGCGAGGTTACGGCGAAAGTTCTGGGGTTTCCGTACGAGCAGAAAATTTACAACCGAAGGGATTTTTCGGACGGGAAACTTCTCGTGCTGGCATCTTCCAAAAGCGCCATCGTAAACGTGGCAGAGGAAAGGTATTACGGCGCGGACTCCGTGCGTATAAGAAGGCAGACTTCCGCTTCGGAAATAAACGGCGACGATACCGTGTGGGAAGGCGCGCCGGAAGAACTTTCAAAAGGCGATTATATTGAGAAATACGGCCTTTATCCCGCAAAAACAACCGATTACGTAATAAACGCGGAAACGGTTTTATCCGCCGTAAAAGAAACTTTTGCCGACGGCGTTACGGCGGTAAACGTTTCCCTCGATCCGGATAAGGCGACCGAATATTACAAACGACAGGTAAAGACGATGGCCTCTTCCGGAAGTTATCCGGTTTTCAAAACGGTGGCACTTGCTTTTTATACGGACGCGTACGATAGAGTTACTCGAGTTGAGATAAACGAAACGTACGATATAAAAAAGATCGGGAATTTGACCTGTACCGCGTACATGACG
>JAGCZN010000167.1 GCA_017959995.1 Clostridia bacterium | reverse complement strand
TTTCGGAAAGGGTAACGTTAGTTGAAAGCGCAACGCGTTTTCTTGCGCCGTCCACGTAATCGGGGGCGGCCGAATAAAGAAGGATCTTTCCGCCGTTCGCCGCGTATTTTTCAAGAATTTCCGCGGTACTTCCCAAAACGTTGGTCACGTAAGGAATTATTACGTAATCGTAACGGCAGTTTCCGAGTGAAAGGGTTTTTCCGTCGATCTTACCGTGTTTTTTAAGAATTTTTTCATCTATAATATGGTATTCTATATTCCCGTCGGAAAGGGTTTTACGGAGTTTTTCAAACTCTTCGTCCACCTTCTTGGCGGCGGACTCGTCAAGGACGTTATAGTTCAGATAAACGCTCGTAACGGGCGAGAGCACGGCGGTATTTACGCCGGTTTTCCCTTCCGCCAGAATATAACCGAGACGCGTAAAATATTCGTTGAAGTACGGGAAATCCTCCCACCACGTCATATGTTTGCTGAAACACGGCGGGTGGTCGGTTTTTCCCTGGCCGGCAAGGCTGTAACTGTAAAGATGGTGGCACATAAGGTTTACGCCGTGCACGTACTGCTTTTCGGCTATATGGCGAAGTTCGCGCGGGGAAATATCGTAACCGGAACAGCCGAACGTTTCCGTTAACACCTGCTTTTTGCCCAGTTGCGCCGCAACGGATCCCACCTGCCTTGCGGAAATGAACACGTCGCCTATTTTGCCGAGGCAGTCTATCCCCGGCACGGTTTCGTATTCGTACGAAGGCATACACCCCGCGCACCCCCACATTTGCATATAAAACGCCCCTTCTTCAAGACTGTGGCCGGTAAATCCGCAACCCCGGGCAACGCACCAATCGTAAATCTTTTTATAATAATTTGCGGTATACAAATCATTTATCGCGGAATAATAACGGACGCGGAAAGGATAATCTTCCTCGCCGTCGAAGAACAGATGGATAAGTCCGTCGATAACGTTTTCACCGTACTTTTCGTAAAAATATCCGATCAATTCAACCGAATACGGCGTTCCCCAACGGAAATATTGCGGCTCGTCGGTAAAAAAGCCTTTAAGCTCTTTCCCGAACCTGTCGCCGAAACGTTCGTAATACTTTTCGTAAGTTGAATCGATAAATTTTTCCGTTACGGAAGGTTTGAGAATATCCGTGTTGGACGGGGAATATTTAAGTAAAACGTTATAGTATTTTTCCGCGCCGCAATCCTCGTAAACACGCAAAAAACCGCCTTTATCGCGTATAAACACGCAATACGCATCTTTATCGTACGCGCCCGTAACGAGCTTGAGATAGGTTGCGAGGTTTTCTTTTTCTTTAAGAAGTTCGCCCCCCGCGAAACCGCTCGGCCAGCCGTTTTCGTCGTAGATCCAGCCGTTCATACCGATTTTTTTCGCCTCGTCAAGACACACTTCCACACATCTGAACCACTTTTCGCCCAGATACGGCGTAGTGAGCCCCATGCGCGCGTGCATGATGAAGCCGCCCATCCCTACGGATTTCATATCGCGTATCTGCTTTACCAGTTCTTTTTCATCAAGTTCGTTGTTCCAGCTCCAGAACGGAATCGGGGCGTAATCGGTAAGATCCACGCCGTTGAAAATATCGTTGAATTTCCTCATATTTCTCCTTTTTCCCTTTTAGTTATTGTAAACGTTTTTTCAAAACGGTAATCGCTTCGGCGTAGCCGTTGAACCCTTTGCCCGTTATCACGGCGAAGGCGTATTCCGACACGAAACTTTTTTTTCTGTAATCTTCTCTGGCGTTTATATCGGTAAGATGAACTTCCACCGCGGGTATATCCGCCGCTTTAAGCGCGTCTAAAATCGCTATACTCGTGTGCGTATACGCTCCCGCGTTGACGATTATTCCGTCGTAGCGGCCTGCCGCCCGCTGAATCCGCGTAACGATCTTTCCTTCGCAATTACTCTGAAAACACTTTGCCTTAACGCCGTGTTCTTTTGCTTTTGCCTTTACGAAAGAAACGAGCGCGGAATAACTTTTATCGCCGTAAAGATTTTTTTCTCTTATTCCGAGCATGTTGAGATTAGGCCCGTTTATTACAAGAATTTTCACAACAAAAACTCCTTGATCTTTTCAAACGCGGCGGATATTTCGCCGTCGTTATTTACCGAAAAGTCCGCTAAATCGCGATAAATCGGCTCTCTTTGACTTTCAAGTTTCCTTAAATTTTCGATTGACGACGAAAGCGGCCTGCCCGAAGCGCAAAGGTTTTCAACGCGCCTTACCACCCGTATGACCACCGAATTTTCCTTCAACTTCATACGGTTATCTTCCCTGATGACCGCGCCGCCGCCCGTGGATATAACCGCGTTTTTCTCTTGCGCCGCCGCGCGTATTGCTTCCGTTTCCAAATCGCGGAAAACCTTTTCTCCGTCCGAGGCGAAAATTTCCTCAACGGTTTTACCGGCTATCTTTTCCGCTTCCGCATCGGTATCCGTGAACTTTTTGCCGAGAAGCTCCGGCGTCATTTTTACGAGCGTGGTCTTTCCCGAACCGGGCATTCCGATAAACGCGACGCCGCAAGCGCGGTTTCTCGTTTCCTTAAACAGCTTTTCGATAGTTCCTTCGCCAAAAACTTCGCCCGTAAATATTTCCGCCGAACGAACGGCCTGCGCGACGAGCATCAAAAGACCGCCGCTCGCCTTTACGCCGAGTTCCCCCGCCTTTCTGACCAAAAGGGTGTTCAGCGGATTGTAAACTACGTCTACCACGCTTTCAAGACCATCGAACCGGCTTACGTCTATCGGGCAGCCTTCAACGTCGGGATACATTCCGACGGGCGTGGTATTGACGATCGCCCTGACGCCTTTAACGAGATAACAGTTGGCGTAATTCACGGGGGAATTTCTGCCGACCTTTATAATTTCCTTTGCACCGCGCCTTTTTAGAACGACTTCCGCCGTCCGCGAAGTTCCGCCCGGGCCGAGAAACATTACCGTTTTCCCGCGTACGTCGATCCCTTCG
>JAGCZN010000166.1 GCA_017959995.1 Clostridia bacterium | reverse complement strand
TCCGTTTGAAAGCGTTGCGTAAACGTTCCAATATTCCTGCGGAACGAAAGCGGAAATCTCTCTCTCCCTGTCGACGATAAGTTTGAGAACTACCGATTGCACTCTTCCCGCGGAGAGATTAGGCTGTATGCGCTTACAGAGAAGCGGAGAAAGTTTGTAACCTACGAGCCTGTCTAAAACTCTTCTCGCCTGCTGGGAATCCACGAGATTCATATTTATATCGCGCGGATGTTCAAGCGCGTTTTTAACGGCGGTTTCGCTTATTTCGTTGAACTCGATCCTGTAAGTTTTATTCTTATTGAGTTTAAGAACTTCGGCAAGATGCCAGGATATAGCTTCGCCCTCACGATCGGGATCGGTTGCGAGGTACACGGCGTCGGCCTTTTCAGCCTTTGAAGAAAGCCTTTCAATAACGGCCTTTTTATCTTTGTTTATCTCATAAGTAGGTTCGAAATTCCTGCTTATATTAACGCCTATTCTCTTTTCGGGCAAGTCTCTTACGTGGCCGCCGCTTGCATCGACCTTGTATTTTCCGCCCAAATATTTCTCTATGGTTTTTGCCTTGGAAGGTGATTCTACGATTATCAGTTGCATATAGGTAATAAACTCCTGTTATTTGATTGCCGAGTAAACGTTACCCGGATTTTTTACAACGTATTTTTTTATTTCAAGAACCGTAAGTAAAGGTGATAACTCAAATACTTTCATTCCTGTTTTTTGTATTATTAAATCTATGTGTTCCGCCCCGTCTTTAATACAGCGGAAAACCTTTTCTTCCTCTTCTGAAAGTTTGACGGAATCCGCTTTCTTCTTACCGCTTATTCCGAGTGAAAGAAATATATCCTCAACGCTGTCGCAAAGTAACGCGTATTCCTTTATCAAAGCGTTACATCCTTCGCCGGACGGAACGCCGAGCGTATATGGAAACGCAAAAACGTTCTTTCCGTATTCGCTTGCAAAATCCGCCGTGTAACTCGTTCCGCTCTTTTTGCCCGCGCTGCACACCAGTACGCCGTCGGAAAGCGCCGCAAGTAAACGGTTCCGGTCCGGAAAGTAATACGGTTTTGAAACGGTATCGGGCGGATATTCGGAAACGGCAAGACCGTTTTCAACGATTTTTCCGAACAGATTTCGGTGATATTCCGGATAGACGTGCTTAAATCCGCCCGGCAGAACGGAAATGACGTTACCCGAAGGCAACGCGCCCTTAATCGCGGCGGTATCGGCGCCTTCGGCAAGCCCCGTTATAACAACCACGCCGTTTTCAGATAATTCCCTTGAAAACTCCTCGGCTTTCGCGCATATTTCGGGCAGGGTTTTTCTGCTTCCCACAACGGAAAAGGATTTTTCGGCGTTAAGAAGCGAAATATTGCCCAAACAATAGATAACGAGCGGCGGATTACCGCATGAAAGCAATTTTTCGGGATAATCGTCGGACATACACGTCAGGGCTACAACGCCGTTTTTTTCAAGCGCTCTCACCGCGCTCTCACCACCGCACAGATCTTTGGATGCGGCTAGAAGATCACAGAATTTTTCGCTTACGACCTCGTCCGCACACTCCTTTATAAGCGACGGGTTTTCGAATATCGCCGCGGGATTTTTCGTAACGTTTATTATTTTGAGTTTCTGTTCTCTGGTCAGGGCCGAAAAACTGTCCAACCAGATTATTGCCCTTTCGTTATCGGAATATATCATATATTGTTTTTGTCAAGCGAACGGTAACTTATCGCTTCGAGAATGTGTGACGGCCTTATGTTCTCGGAAAGATCCATATCCGCTATGGTGCGCGCAACTTTTATTATTCTGCTGCGGGCGCGCGCGGAAAGAAACATATTGTCAAACGCCGTGCGTAGCAATTCTTCGCATTCCGATGTGAGCCCGCAGTATTTTTTTATCTGTTTTTCGGTCATATCGCTGTTGGTGTTTACATTCGGCTCTTTGCGGAAACGTTCGCGCTGGATAGCTCTGGTTCTGTTTACCCGCGCCTTTACGGTAGCTGAGGATTCTTCCGCTTTTTCCGAAACGAGTTCGGAGTATTCCACCGAGTCGACTTCTACCTGAATATCTATCCTGTCGAGAAGCGGGCCCGAAATTTTGGATTTATATTTGAGTATCTGCGCCTGCGAACATTTGCACACGTGTTTTTTGGAACCGTAATTGCCGCACGGACACGGATTCATGCTTCCGCACAACATAAAATTTGCGGGGAAACTGACGTTCGCTTTTGCCCTTGATACGGTTATAACGCCGTCTTCAAGAGGTTGGCGAAGCGCCTCGAGAGTGTTCCTCGGGTATTCGGGCATTTCGTCAAGAAACAAAACGCCGTTATGGGCAAGACTTATTAACCCCGGCTTTACCGATTGACTGCCGCCTATAAGCGAAACGTTGGTCGCAGTGTGATGCGGCGTCATGAAAGGGCGCATCTTAATAATGCCTTCGTCTGCGTTAAGCCTTCCCGCAACGGAATGTATTTTAGTTGTTTCAAGCGCCTCCTCAAAGTCCATATCCGGCATTATCGACGGAATACACTTGGCAAGCATGGTTTTTCCCGAGCCGGGAGGACCGATAAAAATTATATTGTGCCCGCCGCTTACGGCGATTTCCAGCGCGCGTTTGGCAACGGCCTGGCCCTTAACGAGCGATAGATCCACGGGATACGTAAAACTTTCCCCTTCCTGCCTGTATTTGCGCTTTTCCACTACGGGCAAAGGATTTATCCCCTTTAAGTGATCAATAACTTCATTAAGGTTTTTCGCAGCGTACACGTTAACTTTTTCTATGTACGAAGCCTCTTTTTCGTTCTCTTTCGGTATAATGAACTCCGTATAGCCGCTATCCGCCGCGGATATGAGAAGCGGAAGTATCCCGCGTATCCCGCGGAGCGAACCGTCAAGCGAAAGTTCCCCCAACAGAACGTAATTTGTTATATCTGCGGGGAAACCGTAACTGCCCGTTCTGACGATTCCCACTGCAATCGCAAGATCAAGATACGCGCCTTCCTTTTTCGTGTCGGCCGGCGCAAGGTTTACGGTAATACGGGTAACGGGAAAATTTCTTCCGCTGTTTTTTATTGCGGAACGCACCCTTTCCCTCGACTCCTTTACCGCGGCGTCGGGCAAACCTACGATATCGAACACGGGCAGACCGTTATGAACGTCTACCTCAACGTCTACCTTGAAACCCTCAAGCCCGTTAAGCGCGTAACCGGTGACCTTAGAAAGCATTTTACCACAACCACCATCTGAAAAGTATCGACGCCGCCACGGAAGAAACTTCTATCCCCGCGAAAACCGCGTACCCCAAAACGAAGAACAGCGCGCACAGAGCGAGCGAACAAACGATAAACGCAGATGAAAGCGTTACCGCTTTGCCTTTTACCGTAAACAGTTTCTGATCCCATACGGAAAGCATTTTATAACATAACACCGTAAGGCCCGCGGCAAATATCGACGGAAGAAGATAATCGGAAACCGTGTTGCCCTTTACGAAAGCGAAAAGTATCCACGAACAGACCCACCCTGCAGATAAAATCAGATATTCGGTAAAATACGTTTTTGCTGCCTGTATGAGTTCGGGCGAGGCGTCTTTGAAGCACTTGCCGGCAATCACTACGAACGTTGTGAAAAGGAAAGCAGTAAGACTTATAAACTGCGCGATAACGTTCATTCCTATATATACGTCACCGAAGGCTCCGGATCCGTTTCCCGTATAAACGATAGCGCTTCCGCCGCCGGCTAACCATTTCGGGAAAGTGCCGGCAGGGGCGCCGTCTTTTACGAACAGCGAACCTTTCATATTGAGAGATATGGCGGAAAGTAAATTATCCGTATTGTAATACGTTGTATACGTTGCGCCGAGTATTCCGTAGAAAAGCACCGTAAAGAGGAAAGTGAGTACGGCGAACGAACCGACGAACGATATTGCCGAACCTATAATATTTACTTTATACTGTCTGTCGTTACGCACCTTCTCGTCCTCGAACTGAACGAGTGACGCATTATATTTGTGCACTTTTACTATTTTTACCGTGCCCGCCGCAAAAATCGTTATAACCGCCGGTAAAACGAAACTCATCGCGACGCTTACTCCGAACGCGAACGAGAAAGCGAGCGCCGATAAAAGTATGGGAACGAAAAGCGTTGTGGCTCCTACGGTAAAGGAACGTTTTTCTTTAGTGAAATAATATTCCTTCACTCCGTCGTAAAACGCATACATGAAGTATACCGACAAAACGGCGAAGAATACGCCTATCGACACTACCGACCCGACGCTGCCGACCGAAAGCCCCAACCCGGATAAAACGTAAAGAACTGACAGTATAAGACCTGCATCGGTATCTTTGAATATTCTTCTGCCCAAAGCGAAAAGAAGCGCTACCGTAAGTATAAAGAAAAGATAAGGAACGATTCTTACGCCGAGCGTGTTTATTCCGAATACCGCAAGACCCACCGCAACGAGTTCAACGCCGAAAGGCCCTACGTTTTTATTTACGAAAGACCCTTCGCCCCCGAAAGACGTGAGAGCGGCGTTGACCACTTTGGCTTCATCGGACGTGAAATTGTATTTTTTCGTCATTGAACTGTATTCTTTGAAAAGCTTTTGCTCGTCAATGATTTTGCCCGCCGTAGAAGCTTCGGACAAATCGTTTGCAAGCACAACGTTTTCCGGATCGAAAGAACCGTTCTTCCATTCCGTCGCGCCGTAAAGTTTTACGGAAAGCATTTCGCCGTAGTCATTTGTAAAAACCACTTCGTTAAGATCTATAATATCGTTCGTGGAAATTTTACAGTATCTGTAAAACTTGGTCATAGGCGTTTCGTACCAACCGTATTGATGTTGGTCGGCGGCGGAATCCACCCCGCTCTGAACTTCAACCGTAAAAGTATTTGAAGTTATGGTCGATAAGAAATTACCCGTGGAATTCCATTGGAAAGAAATAACCCCGTATCCGGGTTTGATATTGGATTTGGATATTTTGCCTACGTGTACCCAAGCGTGTATGAGAGTTTTATCGTCCTCGTCAACGGTTTTCAGGGTGTTGCCGTTTTCATCCGTCGCGGTAACTTCAAGTATGACGGAGGAAGGAAAATAGGTTGAATTTCCCGCAACGCCCGGTTCCGATTTCCACGCGGACGTCGGAGTGTTTTTCACCGAGCCGAGCGTAAACAAACCGTTTACGATAAGTGCGAGAAAAACCGCGGTCAGAACGATGAACGCCCTTAAATTCTTTTTGTTCGTGAACATAAAGCAAAGTACCTCTTTTATTATTCTTTCTTATTGTACTCCAATTAAACGAAAAAGTAAATAATTTTTATGCCTTTTTTTATATCATTATATATTTATATTGATAGAGTTGAAAAAAGAGCCCCAAGCATTACGCCCGAAGCCCCCAATTCGCATAGGTAAATTATTAAAGAATTTCTTTGATCTTTGCGGCCTTGCCCGTACGACCTCTGAGATAATAGAGTTTCGCTCTCCTCACCTTGCCCTTTCTTACTACCTCAATATGAGCCACTTTGGGAGAATGAAGCGGAAACGTTCTCTCCACACCGATACCGAAAGAAATTCTTCTTACGGTAAACGTTTCGCTTATGCCGCCGTGCCTTTTGGCTATAACGACGCCTTCGAAAGCCTGAAGCCTTTCCCTCGTACCCTCGATAACCTTAACGGAAACTCTTACGGTATCGCCTACGTTGAACGATGCGACTTCGGGTTTAAGATTTTCGCGGTTGATAGCTTCTATAATATTTTTCATCGTAACCTACCTCCTGTTTATTCTTCGGAAAAGGCGGTGAAATTTCATTGGAAATCGGCTTGCCGTTTACCGTAAAAAACGTTCGTAACCGCAATTATCGGTAGAGGAACGCTCGAAGTTACTGTAATATACTACCACATTTTTTTTTAATTATCAAGCAAAATTCAGTCGATTTTCGTTATTTTTTTCTTTTTTTCGTCCGTTACGGGGTAATAAGAATAGTAAAAACATTCAAGTTTACCGTTGTAGATCTTTCTTTTTTTATCGGCCGCCTTGCCGAAATGCCTTTCAAAATCGGATACGGAAGTAAGAATGAAACATGCCCAGTCGGGATAGCTTTCGCATATTTTACCGAAATCACGGTAAAGTTTTTTTACGGAGTTTCTGTCGGAAAGCCGCTCGCCGTAAGGCGGGTTGGAAATAAAAACGCCGCCCTTCTTTTTTGTGGAAAAATCGCGCATATCCCTACGTTGAAGATGTATCATATCCGCAACGCCTGCGAGCGCCGCGTGTTTTTCGGCAAGTTTTATTTGTTTTTCGTCTATATCGTATCCGCAGATATAAAAATCCGCTTTTTTGTTTATGGCGGCAACGGCTTTTTCCTTTACTTCGCCGAAAACGGAAAAATCAAAGTTTTTCCATTCGGTAAAATCGAAATTCCTGTTTATTCCCGCGGGGATACCTGCAGCTTTCATTGCGGCTTCAACGGGAAAAGTTCCGGATCCGCAAAAAAGATCAACGAACGGCGTATCGGTTTTCCAGCCGGAAAGATCCACCAATGCCGCGGCTACGGTTTCCTTAAGCGGAGCCTCTCCCACAAGACCGCGGTAACCGCGTTTATGTAAACTTTCCCCGCTTGTATCGAGCGATAGCGTAACCGTATTTTTATAAACGGAGATCTCCGTTTTATATCTCGCGCCCGTTTCGTCGGGCGGGGCGCCGTATTTTAACGCAAGTTTATCGCAAATCGCTTTTTTAGTAACGCTCTGACAGGCCGAAACTGCCATAAGTCTGCTTGATACGCATTTACCCGAAACGATGATCTTTGCGTCTGCGGGAAGATAATCCTGCCAATCGGCCGCAAAAACACCGGCGTAAAGCGCGTCGAAATCTTCCGCCCTGAAAGACGCAACCGTGATATAAACCCTGCTTGCCGTTCTTAAAAGCAGGTTGCATTCGGCTATATTCTTTTCGTCGCCACGGAAATAAATACGGCCGTTTTCACAACGGTCGTAACTGATTCCGAGAGACGAAAGTTCCCGTTTCGTTACGGCTTCTATGCCGGAAGCCGACGATACGGAAAGATCAAAAAGCGTTTTCAATGTGGTTTATTTCCCCGTTTATTACCTCTATAACGTCAAAACGCATAGGTTCGTCATAAATATCTTTTGCGTTTAAGAACTGCATTGCAACAAGCCTGTATTTGTTTTGTTTGCGCGGCGTTACCGCTTCGGAAGGCAGGCCGAAAGTTTCGTCCGCACGGGTTTTAACTTCCGCAAAAACCCATACTTCGCCTGATAACGCTATAACGTCAATCTCGCCGACGGAAGTGGTATAATTTTTTTCAATAATTTTATACCCTTTCTTTTTAAGATATTTTACGGCTTTGGATTCTCCGGATCTTCCCAAAAATTTTTTATGAAAGTTCTTCTGTGTATCGGGCATGGACCGAACTCCTTTATGGCGTCGATATGTTTTTTTGTGCCGTAACCTTTGTTTGCAGCAAGATCGTATTCGGGATATTTCCGCGAATATTCTCTCATAAGCCTGTCTCTGTACACCTTTGCGACGATCGACGCCGCGCCAATAACGTAGCTTTTTGCGTCGCCCTGTATTATGGGAATGCACGGAACGGAAACGTTCAGTTTTACCGCGTCAACGAGAACCACGTCGGGCCTTACTTCAAGCCCTTCGATACATTCGGCCATACATTTTTTAGTTGCCTCGAGAATGTTGATTCTGTCGATTTCCGTATGGTCCGCAAAACATATTTTATACGCAACGGCTTTTTCCGTTATTATATCGTAAAGAGCCTCTCTCTTCTTTTCGGAAAGTTTCTTACTGTCGTCAACGCCTTCGATAATATCGTCAAGCGGCATAATTACCGCGCAACACACAACGGGGCCGCATAAAGGCCCTCGGCCTACTTCGTCAACGCCGGCGATATATCTGCAGCCTTCTTCGGAATATTTTCTTTCAAACTGTAATTTATCTGTCGTCGTCTTCATATATTCTTTGCGTTTCAAAACATATTTTTCCCGCTCTGCCCTTACGGAAATCGTCCAGCACGGCCCTAGCGCCGCGCTCGTAGTCATATTCGTTCCCCTTAAAGAGAAACCCGCGTTTACGGCATATCAAATCAAATATTTCAAGCGGCGTTACCCCGTTGGGATCCACTCCGTATTTTTCTTTTATTTCTAACGGGAACTTCTCCGCGGTTTCTCCTAAATAGTCAAGACATAGCGTCTGCATATCGAGAATCGCGTCGTTAACGCTTCCTATATAGGCGAGATGCCGCGCGTAGCACTGATTATCGAATTTGGGCGGCATCGTGCCCGGCGTATCCAGAAGTTCCAGATCTTTCAGTCTTATCCATTGTTTGCCCCTGGTAACGCCGGCTTTATCGCCCGTCACGGCGCGCTTTTCGCCGCAAAGCGAATTGATTACGGTGGATTTGCCCGTATTTGGCACGCCGGCGACCATTATACGCAGGGTTTTATTTATTCCCTTTTCTTTTGCTTTTGAAATTTTTTCGGAAAAACGCGAAACTACTTCGTCGTAAATACGCGAAGCGTCCTTTTTAAGCGTTCCGTTGGCGGGAATTACCTTTATCCCCTCTTTTGCGAAATTCGATTTGATTTCGGAAACGTGCCCGCTTGAAATAAGATCCGATTTATTGAGAACGTAAACCACGGGTTTTTCCCCGAAAACTTTTATAAGTTTTTTATTTACGCACGCAAAAGGCGCGCGGGCATCTAAAACGTATACGATACCGTCGCACAGTTTTACGTTTTCCTCGATCATACGCATCGATTTCGTCATGTGTCCGGGGAACCACTGTATATCCATCTTCGCTTATTTCCCTTTGTTTTTTTCGAGAAGATCGGGGCGTAAACGCTTTGTCAGTTCAAGTGATTTTTCCATTCTCCACCTGTCGACTTCGGCGTGATTCCCCGAAACGAGTACTTCGGGAACCTTTAACCCCATAAACTCCTGCGGACGCGTGTAGTGCGGATACTCGAGAAGGTTATCCGAAAAAGATTCCTGATTTAACGAATCGGAACTTATAACTCCTTCTACGTATCTTGAAATACAATCCGTAACGACCATTGCGGGAAGTTCGCCGCCGGTAAGAACGTAATCGCCCACGGAAAGTTCTTCGTCTATGAATAAATCTATTATCCTTTGGTCTATTCCCTCGTAATGCCCGCACAGAAGAAGCAGTCTTTCAAAACCGAGATAGTCCTTGACAAATTCCTGTCTGAACGTCCTTCCCTTTGGCGACATATAAATGCGCCTTGCCTTGTGATTGGGATCTACGTGTTTGATACAGTCGGCAACGGGCTGGGGCGTAAGTACCATTCCCGCGCCGCCGCCGAACGGATAATCGTCAACCTTTTTGTGCTTGTTGAGCGTAAATTCGCGTATATCGTAAACGTTAATTTCGATTTTACCGTCCTTTACCGCTCTGCCGAGTATGCTTTCGTTAAGCGCCGCGAACATTTCGGGAAACAACGTTAAAATATCAATCCTCATATAACGCCGCCTCCGAAAATTTATCCTTTTTGAGAACCATTTTACCGTTTTCGGCGTCGGCGCTTACGATCATAGTTTTAAGAAGCGGAAACATCACCGATTTCCCGTCGGGAAGAACCGCCGTATAAACGTCGGTAGAACCGCGCTTGGTAATATCCGTTACGCGGCCGAGAACTTCCCCGTTTTCAAAGCGTATTTCGCTGCCGATTATATCGGTAACGAACCACCTGTCGTCAGGAAGCGGAATATCGGCGCGATCGGCAAAAATTTCCTTATCCCTTAATTCCTCGGCGGAAGATCTGTCGGCTATTCCGCGGAGAAAAAGATAAACTCCGTCGGCAATTCTTGCGGAAATAATTCTGTATTCCGCGCCGTCTATATAAATTTTTTTCAGACCGCTGAAAACGCCGGGTGAATCCGCAAGGGGCAGAACTTTTACTTCCCCTTTGATT
>JAGCZN010000165.1 GCA_017959995.1 Clostridia bacterium | reverse complement strand
GAAAAAAACGAAACGTCTGATTCCGGTCTTTGATTTTCCGTTGAAACGCGGCGATAAATTTATCGCCGTATTTTTATGCCGTTTTTCATATACTATTGACAAATATCCGTTTGCGGCGTATAATGTATATACCCCCATAGGGTATATAAGGAGCGTTTATGGAAAAGAAAAATTGCGCGCATTGCGCGGAAAGAAAAACCGAACGGCAGGAAAAAGATCTTTCACGGCTTATAAAACGCCTTAACCGCATAGAGGGACAGATACGCGGGCTTCGCGGAATGCTTGAAAACGGCGCCTATTGCGCGGATATTTTAACGCAGTCGTCGGCGGCGGCAGCGGCGCTGAATTCTTTCAACAAGGATCTGCTCTCCTGCCACGTTCACACCTGCGTGGCGCGGGATATACGGAACGGAAAAGACGAAACTATTGACGAACTTATGGATCTTATATATAAATTTATGAAGTGAGGCTTTATGGAATTTTATAAAGTAACGGGAATGAGTTGCGCGGCGTGCGCGGCAAGCGTGGAAAAGGCGGTTTCTTCCGTTGAAGGAGTTACTTCCTGCTCCGTCAGTCTTCTTACCGGTTCCATGGGCGTGGAAGGCGGCGCTTCTCCCGAAAAAATAATAGCCGCCGTTGAAAGGGCGGGTTACGGAGCAACGCTTGAAAAAGCGGAAAAACTTTCCGTAAAAACCGACGATCCGCTTAAGGATACGGAAACGCCCGCCCTTCTGAAACGGCTTATATCGTCGCTGGTGTTTTTATCGGCGCTTATGTATTTTTCAATGGGGCACATGCTGTTCGGCTGGCCGTTACCCCCCTTTTTCGCGGAAAATCACGTTGCCATGGGGCTTTTGCAACTTATTCTTACGGCGATTATAGCGGTTATAAACCAAAGGTTTTTCACAAGCGGTGTCAAGGGGCTTATACGCGGCGCGCCGAATATGGATACGCTTGTCGCGCTTGGCGCGGCGGCCGCTTTCGGTTACGGTACGGTTATACTGTTTCTTATGACCGGTGCGCAAATCTCGGGGGGAAGCGAAGCCGCCGGCGCTTATATGAACGAATTGTATTTCGAATCCGCCGCAACGATACTTACGTTGATAACGCTCGGAAAAACGCTTGAGGCGCGCTCCAAGGGAAAAACGACGGACGCGCTTAAAAACCTTATGCGGCTGACGCCTGAAACGGCTTGCGTTCTGCGCGACGGGAAAGAATTTACCGTGAACGCTGAAGAAATAAAAACGGGCGATATATTCATAGTGCGCGCCGGTGAAAACGTGCCGGCAGACGGCGTGGTTACCGAGGGAGGCGGCTCCGTAAACGAGGCTTCGCTTACGGGCGAGAGTATTCCGGCGGAAAAAACCGCCGATAGCCGCGTTTACGCCGGAACGATAAACCTTTCCGGATATATGCGTTGCCGCGCCACGCACGTCGGCGGCGACACTACCCTTTCACGGATCATAAAAACGGTAAGCGAAGCCGCCGCCACCAAAGCGCCCATAGCCAAAACGGCGGATAAAGTTTCGGGCGTGTTCGTTCCCGCAGTTATGGCCGTTGCCCTTATCACCGCTATTATATGGCTGATAGCGGGGCGATCTGTCGGCTACGCGCTTGCGCGGGGAATTTCAGTGCTCGTAATAAGCTGCCCGTGCGCGCTTGGGTTGGCTACGCCGGTGGCGATAATGGTCGCAAGCGGAGTTGGCGCAAAGAACGGGCTTCTTTTCAAAACCGCCGCCTCGCTTGAAATTACCGGCAGGGCGCAGATAGTAACCCTTGATAAAACGGGCACGGTAACTTCGGGCATGCCTGAGGTAACCGACGTGATTCCCGCCGAAGGTTATACCGAAAACGGTCTTCTGACTCTTGCCGCATCGCTGGAGATAAAAAGCGAACACCCGCTTGCCCGCGCGATAACCTCGCGCGCGGAAGCGCGCGGAATAAAGGTGAGCGAAGCCGAAAACTTTATTGCGGTGGCGGGCGGAGGGTTGAAAGGAATTATTGCCGGAAACGCCGTTTGCGGAGGAAACCGTGATTTCGCTTTAAAAGAAGCAAACTTTCCCGAAGGCTTTACCGCCTGCGCCGAAACTTTGGCAAATGCGGGAAAAACGCCCCTTTTCTTCACGGAAAACGGAAAGCCGGCAGGCATTATAGCCGTTGCCGACGCAATAAAGGACGACGCGAAAGAAGCCGTTGAAGAACTCAAAAATATGGGCGTGCGCGTGGTAATGCTCACCGGCGATAACGAGCGTACGGCGCGCGCGATCGCCGCTGAAGCGGGAATTGACGAGGTGTATTCGGGCCTTCTTCCCGCGGATAAGGAACGTATAGTCCGCATGCTTAAAAAACAGGGAAAAACGATCATGGCAGGCGACGGAATAAACGACGCCCCCGCGCTTGTTTCCGCCGACGCCGGCATGGCGATAGGCGCAGGAACGGACGTTGCCGTGGACGCCGCGGATATCGTTCTGGTGAAAAGCCGTTTGAAAGACGTTCCCGCCGCAATACGGCTCGGCCGCGCGGCGCTGAAAATCATACGGCAAAATCTGTTCTGGGCTTTTATTTACAACGCGTTGCTTATTCCGCTTGCCGCCGGCGCTTTCGTTGCCGCGCTCGGCTGGACGATGGATCCCGCGTACGGCGCCGCCGCCATGAGTTTATCTTCATTCTGCGTGGTAACGAATGCTTTAAGGCTAAACTTCAAAAAGATAAACGATCCGCGCGGGGATAGGAAAATAAAAAACAAAACGGCCCGAAAAGCCGCGATAAAGGAGGTTTCTATGCAAAAAACACTTGTAGTTGAAGGCATGATGTGCGCCCATTGCGAGGCGAGGGTGAAAAAGGCGCTTGAAGGCGTAACGGGCGTTTCTTCCGCTACCGCGGACCACGTTAAGGGGATAGCCTCGGTCACCCTGTCCGCGCCCGTGCCGGACGAGGTTCTGAAATCCGCCGTAGAAGCGCAGGACTACACCGTTAAGGAAATAAAATAAAAAATCCCCGTAAAAACGGGGATTCTTCCTCGGTGCGCCCCGTCGTAAAAAGGCGGGGCGCACATTTTTTACCTTAAAATCCTTATCTCAACGCAGGATACTTGCCGGAGAGGAAATCGAGGTTGTTGAGATCCCATACAGACGTATTCCACCCGAGGGTGACGGCGTAGAAACTGTAATCGTTGAGGTACGAAACGGTAACCGACGTACCGCCAGGAACGTTCGCGTAACTGTAACATTTTGTTTCCGTATAACTTCCGCTTTGCATAGCGGAAATCGCAGAACTGTGCTTTGTAAATCCGCTGACTGTACCTGTAAACACCACGCTTTCGATTATTCCGTAATTCCTCGCGCATATTCCGCCGCCGTAAAAACTGTTGTTGTTGGCAGTATCTGAAACAACGGCATTAGAATAACAGTTAATTATTCTGCCATTATTGTCACAACAAATTCCGCCGGCGATTTTTTCCTGTACGTAATTGTTACCTGAGCCGCCCGTACTTACTTCTCCGGAAGAAATACAATCCGAGATCGTTCCGTTATTTACAGCGCAAATTCCACCTATATATAGTTTGACAAACGTAATAGAAGAATGATTTAACGATATAGTACCGCTTACCGATACGCCGGAAATCGTTCCCCTATTTATAGCCGTCAACAAACCATGATAAGATTCGCCGCTTGCATAAGAACCTTTTTTTGTTACTTTTGTAAACTTAATATTCAATATAGAGCCGTTGTTCTGTGCAAATAAGCCGTGGTATTGATTTGTAGTTGCGCCCATATTCACTTCAAAATCGGTTACGGTGTAACCCTGGCCGTCGAGAATGCCGGTGAAGGGTTTATCCGCATTGCCGAACTGCATTACCGAAACGCCTTCCATATCTATATCGTTCATAAGTACGTATTTGCCGCCGAGATCGGAAGATATTTGCTGGAACTGCACGCCGTCGTAGATTTTTACGTAGTCGGCGTAAGGATCCACGTATCTCCACTTCGCGTAGAAGGTTACGTTTTCGGTGACTTCAAACGGAAAACTTACGTATTGAGATAAACCTTCGTCAGTATACCAACCCACGAACGCGTAGTTCGTTTTAACGGGGGTGGTTATCTGCGAACTCGAAACCGAGGATCCCGATTTTACAGTTTCGGAAGATACGTAACTGCCGCCGTTGGTATTGAAGGACAGGATGTAATAAATATCTTCCCACTTGGCGTAAACGGTTATATCGGAATGAACTTCCACGGGGAAGATGAGTTTTTCGGTTAGCGCCTCGTCAGTATACCAACCTACGAAATTGTGATGGGCGTATTCGCCGGAAGCGAACCCGTCGAACGACGTACCCGCTTTTACGCTTAAATTATCGAGTTCATGATCGGCGTTGGTAACGAATTTTACCGTATAATACACATCAAGCCACCTGGCGTAGAGCACCATATCGCCGGTAAGGCTGAGTCTTGAAGAAACTGGTGTGGTAAGCGCTTCATCAACGTACCAACCGCCGAAAACGTAATCGCACTTTTCAGTAACGGGAAATTCGGTTATAACGTCGCCGTCGAAATGTGTGGTGGGCGCAACGTAAATACCGCCGTTCGTTACGTAATTTATCCGATAGGTTATTTCCGCTTGCCATATCGCAACGAGTGTGATATCCTTTGTTACGGGGGTTATTACCGTAAATTTTCCGTCGTTCACTGTGACGCCCGTGTACCAACCGGTAAATATGTAATGTTCTCTTTCGGGAATAACGAGGTCGAGCGTGTCGCCGTAGTTTACGGTAACGGAAGTTTCCGCGCCT
>JAGCZN010000164.1 GCA_017959995.1 Clostridia bacterium | reverse complement strand
TTTCCTTAAAAGGATTTTGAAAAAATGAACTAAAAATAAAAAGTGCCCTGTTTCCCGCAAAAACAGGGCGCTTTTATAAGAAAACGCCTATACGTGAAGGAAAGCCGTTTTCAAGCCCGTTGAAAAAACGGAAGTAGTTACGGTAACGTTTATTATTGCGTTTTAAGTTAAGCAACAGGCTCCCATGAATCATCGTTCAAGGGAGCCTGTTCAAAAGAAAAGGCAAGCGGCTTTTCTTTTTCCCGGTCGTATAATAACCGGTCGGTCAAACGTTCGTACGGCCGCACGTTGCGTCATGATTCGACGTGGCGGAAAGCAGCGAAAGAAGCAAAAGCATCTGCGTGGTATTTATATCGCCGCCGCTCGTCAGTAACAGAATTAACGCTATAAGAGTAATATTCCCGGACATCTCGAACCTCCTTTTCGACGTTTTATCGCCTTATTCATTTATATTCGGCAAAAAAAGAAATATGAACGCATTGACATATATTCCCACAAGGATGTATCATAGCAGTGAAGGCGGCGGGAAGGTTTCGGCAAGCCGTTTACCGCGCCTTACAGATCCGTAAAGGAGAACGAATTATGGAAAACGCATTACTTTTGGATAAACGCACGCAGAATCTCGTTGAAAACTGCATTCTTTCCGACGAAATTTTGTCTGAACTGACATTCTTTTTCACTATTTTCTCCGATAAAACGAGGCTTAAAATGTTATCGGCGCTGGCCATTTCAAGAATGTGCGTAAGCGATCTTGCCGGTGTTCTTTCGTTAAATCAGACCACCGTTTCGCACCAGCTCCGCCTTCTTAAAAACCTCGGGGCGGTGGATTACGAGCGGAACGGAAAAGTGATCACGTATTTTCTGAAAGACGAACTTATAGGCGACGTTCTTCTCAAAGGAATGGAATTTCTCGGAACCTGACTAAAAGTCTTGAAATTTTTTACTTTTTGTGATAAAATATAATAACATATCCGAAGGAAGGTTTTTAAGATGGACGCTATAGAGGAAAAGCTGAAACTTCTACCCGACAAACCGGGTTGTTACGTAATGCTCGACTCGCAGGAAAACGTTATATACGTAGGTAAGGCAAAAGTTCTCAAAAACCGCGTCAGGCAATATTTTCAGGCGGGGCCTAAGAATGAAAAGACCTTGCAACTCGTTTCCAATATAGCCGATTTCAAGTATATCATCACGAATACGGAGATCGACGCGCTTTCATTGGAAAACAATCTCATAAAGCGTTTCAAGCCCAAATACAATATCCTTCTTAAAGACGATAAACAGTACCCGTACCTCAGGGTGGATCTTAAAGAGGATTTCCCCACGTTCACGGTGGTACGTAAAATCCGTAAGGACGGCGCCAAATATTTCGGCCCGTTCATGGGCGGCGTTTCGGTAAGCGACGTTCTCGAAATAGTATATCTGTGTTATAACGTCCGCCGTTGCAGTGGCGCTATGTATAAGGACAAAACGAAAAAAGAATGTCTTAATTATCATATAAAACGTTGTCCCGCGCCGTGCGCCGGCTACGTAGACCACGAAACGTATCGCCGCAACGTTTATCAGGCGATAGATTTCTTAAACGGTAACGACAACGCCGCCGAAAAGATATTGACCGATAAAATGAACCGCTACGCCTACGCGGAAGAATACGAACTTGCCATGAGTTGCCGCGATAAACTTCGTATGCTCACGCGCATAAAGCAAAAGCGGATCACTTCTATGAACCGCTTCATAAACGCCGATATAATAGGCGTTACCGGCAACGGGATATATCAGGTGGTAACGGTGCTCGTAACGCGCAGCGGAAGGATGCAGGGCGCAAAATATTTTACGCTGGAAACGAATATGGAAACTGACGAGGAAGCCCTTGCCGGTTTCATAATGCAGTATTACGGCGAAGAAACGGGCATTCCCGACGAGATAATCCTGAATATAGAATGTAAGGACGCCGTGTTTATAGAGCAGATTCTCCGCAAACAAGCGGGAAAACTCGTAAGCATATCCACGCCCAGACAGGGCGACCGCAGAGAGCTTGCGCTTATGGCGGAAAAGAACGCGGTGGAATATCTTGAAAAATCCGTAAACAGAATAAAGCATAAGGACGATATGACCGTTATCGCCTGCAAAAAATTGCAGGAAATACTCAAACTCAGATCGTATCCCGGGCGCATGGAATGTTACGATATATCGCATATCAGCGGAACCGACAAAGTGGGCTCCATGGTGGTATTCCGCGACGGCGAACCCGATCGCGACAGTTATCGCCGTTTCCGCATCAAAACGGTCGAAGGAAATAACGACTTCGCCTGCCTGCAGGAAGTTTTGCGCCGCCGTCTTTCAAAACTCGGCACGGAGGAGGAAAAGCACTTCCCGAAGCCCGATCTGATCATAATCGACGGCGGTAAAGGGCAACTTTCCTCGGTAAAGGAAATTTTCGACGAGATGAACTGCGATATAGACCTTATCTCACTCGCCAAACGCGAAGAGGAGATCTATACGCTTTACGACGAATACCCCGTTGCGCTCGACCATAAAGATTACGTTCTTAAACTTTTGCAGAGAATAAGAGACGAAGCGCACCGCTTCGCTATAACCTACCACCGTACGATACGTTCCAAACGGATGCTTTCTTCCGCGCTCGATTCCATAGAGGGTATAGGGGAAAAGCGCAGAAAACTTCTTATAAAAAAATTCGGCACCGTCGAGGAGATAAAACGCGCGAGCGTAGAAGAACTGATGCAGGTGGAGAGCATAGGGTTAAGACAGGCCGAGACCATAAAGAAATACTTCGAGGAAGAAAGTTGATGAAATACAGAATGTTCGTTACCGATTACGACGATACCTTTTTGCGTTCCGACCATACGGTACTTCCCGAAACGCTTAAAACTATTCGGGAATATGAGAAAAAGGGGGGTAAATTCGTAATAGCCACGGGCAGAATGCTCAGCACGATACTTAAAACGGTAAAACCTTACGGCCTCAAGGGCGAGATAATAGCTTTTCAGGGCGGCGTCGTTGCCGACGTAAACAGCGGCGAAATTTACGCTAAAAAATACGTGGATAAAACCGCCGCGGCCGCGCTTCTTTCCGATTTGCAGGGCAGGGGGTGTTATATTCAGGTATATAACGGCGGAAATTATTACGTAAATCGTTACACGCCCCGTACCGAGCGTTACGCCCTTGCCAACTCGCTCGAACCCGTCGTCGTGGGCGAAGATATCGCCGGTTTCGTTGCCGAAAGGGATCTTCCGCTTGACAAAATAGTTTTCGGGCTTGACGACTACGGTCTGCTCACCTATGCGCAGATCGAACCCGTCATAAAAGAATTTCAGGCGAAATACGGCGAATTGGTGTTCAATTCGTCAAACACGTTGCTTATAGAAGCCGTTTCAAAAGGTTGCACCAAGGGCGAGGCGGTGGCTTTCGTCGCGGCGAGAAACGGCATAAAGAGGGAAGAAGTGATCTGCATAGGCGATTCCCTTAACGACGCGTCCATGGTTTCCTGGGCGGGGCTCGGGGTTGCCGTGGATAACGCAACGCACGATCTGAAAGAAGTGGCGGACGTTATAACCGTCTCCTGCGACGAGGACGCCGTGGGTAAAATAATAAGAGAATACTGTCTGTAAGGAGAACCGATTTGGAAAACTTTACCGTAAAAGTGTCCGTGGCGGAATTTGCCTCGGCTTTGAAATTGCAAACGGTTACCGAGGGGAACGGCGAGATAGTTTTGTCGTCCCGCAATATTTCCCGCCCGGGGCTTCAGCTCGCGGGATATTTCGAGCATTTCGATCATACCCGCATACAGGTAATAGGCATGGCGGAGCACGAATATATAGAAACGCTTTCCGTAGCCGAAAGAAAAAGGATTTGCCGCGAATTGTTTTCAAGGAATATTCCCTGCCTTATAGTCGCAAGAAATCTTGATATCCACGCGGAAATAAAGAACGCGGCCGCGGAATACGGCTGTCCGCTTTTTGTTTCCGGCCAGATAACCACGCAGGTCGTAAACGATATTTACTTTTATCTCAACCGCGTTTTGACCGAGGAAACGATGCGCCACGGCGTTCTTATGGACGTTTCGGGCGTGGGCATTCTGATTGAGGGTTCCGCGGGTATAGGTAAAAGCGAAATCGCGCTCGAACTCATCAACCGCGGGCACCGGCTCGTTGCGGACGATTGCGTTATAATAAA
>JAGCZN010000163.1 GCA_017959995.1 Clostridia bacterium | reverse complement strand
GCCGGTATCGGATTCGCCTATCTTTACTATCGACATGGTAATACCGTTTGCGTAGTTGGTCTGCGCGGCTTCTATCGCGGTATCAAGATCGGCAAAATCGCCGTCGGTAACTACGATTATATGCCTTTTATCTATCATTTTCTGCGCGAGCAACTGTTGTCTTGCCGAATTGAGCGCATCGGTCGCGATCGTTCCGCCGTCGGCTTCTTCTATACTGTCTATCGCAGCAAGTATTTTTGCCTCCTGCGGACGCGGAGTTAACGGAAGAATGATCTCGTTATAACTGTCGAGCGTCATTATCCCCATATAATCCCTCTCGCTCATCACCTCGGGACTGAGACAGGAAACGGCTCCCTGCTTAGCCCACCATAAGCGGTCTTTCCCGCTCGCTCCGACGGGCATACCCATCGAGCCCGAACGGTCGATAATTACAACCACGCCGAGCGGCGGAGTGTAGTTTATCGCCTGAACGGGAAGCATCTGCTGATAAGTGGTGCCGAGCATTGCCCTTCTGTCGTACAGGTTGGGTTTATTGTCGTCGGTATCGCCGCCTACGGTAAGAACGGAGCCGCCGTAATCGTACACGTAACTGTACAGGGCAAGCTGGAAATCTTTGGATTTATCTTCATCTCCCCACCGACTCATCATATCCGTAGCGGAAACGTTGTTCATTATAACCTGATCGTAAGCGCGCAGTTCGTCTACCGTATCGGGAATATTCTCCGCCTCGATAAAATTGACGATATCCACTTCAAACGCTTCGTCCTTCGTCAGAATACTCTTCAGCGCGTCCGACTCGCCCTCTTTCCTTTCGAAAATCAATACCTTATTGAACTTTTCTATAGACATGAACGAAACGTAAGAGTTGTTTTCGGTAAGCCCCTCGTTGCCTATATCTATCGTGAAACCGAGTTTGTGCAGGCCGGTTTCGGTAAATTTGTACGAAATATCGAAAGACTGCGGGCCGGAAATCAAGGTCACATCCGAAACCACGGTCTGCGTAGCGAGTGCGCCGTCGTTATCGGTAAAAGTTATCCTTGCGGGAAATCCTTCGCCGCGGCTTTGAACGTGAACTTTGAAGTAACATTCTTCGTTTACGTTTACGTGATAATCCGGAAGATCCACTCCCGTTATCTGAACGTCCATTCCCTCGTATTCGGAAGGAATGTTCGCTATATCTATCCTTATTCCGGCGGCCGAAACTGAACGCGCCACCGAAGCGGCTTTTCCGTCGGTTTCTTTTCCGTCGGTAACAAGCACTATTTTACCCGTTTCGGGATAATTGAACAGCGTTTTCGCGTACGTTATCGCCGAAGCTATATCCGTAGCGGTGGTATCGGGCGGATCGGACAGCGAGTCGATATACCTGTCGTATATACCGGAAACGTCGTCAGTCAAAGGAACGGCGTATTTCTGTCCGTAACCGAAAGTTACCACGCCTACCTTGTAATTATCGTATCTGCCTTCGCGAAGAACGGTTTCAACGAAGTCGTCTCTTCTTGCGGCGGCCTGTTCCTCGGTGTCGGAAACGTCCACCAAAAGGATTATTTCATTTTCTTTATTCGGCACCTTATAAACGAAAGTTATGCCGGCGAGGGTGTTTACCGCCAAAAAGGCGATAACGAGAAACAGAACCATGGACGTTATACGGTTTCTCGTTCTTCTGTATTTGGGCGAAAGCCTGAAATACGGAATGAACGCCAAAGCGAAGGCGGGTATCAGTATGAGAAGAAGCCAAGGATATAAATAATGAATTCCCGTACTCATAATTTCTCCTCCTTACGCGCCCTCGGTTACGTGAAGTAACCGTTCGATAAGTATAAACGAAACCAGGCCTATCGCAAAATACAGGAGCATATCTTTGAAGAAACCTTCAATATCAACGTCTCTGTAAGGCGTAGTGAGTCCGTCTTCCGTCTTCCATATATCGCATTCATATGCCGGAATATTTACGAAAATCTCATCATTCAGTTCTTTCCCGAAATGCGTTATCTGCGAAAATCCGTACGTACCCGGAAGATTGAACGTAACGGTTGAAGGAAATTCGGTTATGGGGTCCATAGGTTCAATGGTGCCGTAAACCGTTACGCTGTCCCCGCGGGAGTTCACCGTAATGCTATCGCCTACTTCGTAAGCGCTTTTTTCTATCGTCGGCGGGAAGAAATAATCGAAAGCGTTGAGGAAAAGCCTCGGGTATTCTTCAAGCAAGCCTATGTTGGAAAAATGCACGCTGAACGCCATTACGAGAACCTTAGAATCGCCCTCGTCTTTAACGAGCAGAGCGGGTTCTCCCGTCGTGCACGACATAAGAACTTTGTACGATCCCGAATCGTAACCGGAAATTCTCCTGTAGGCGGATATTTCGATTGCGAACGCTCCGTCGTTACGCAGGGTGATTCCTTTCATTATCGGGTGATTTATTTCATCCCCTTCGTTCAAAGGAACGAGTACAAGTTGAGAACCCATACCGTAGGCGTAAGGGTTGTTCGCTATCCTGACGCCGAGGTTACTTGGCGCGGTGGCGGGATCTATCAGGAACGATACGCCGTCGGCCGGAAGCCTCTGCGGCATTTC
>JAGCZN010000162.1 GCA_017959995.1 Clostridia bacterium | reverse complement strand
AGGCTCCCGAAAAGGTTTTCGCAGAAAAGATTTTCGGGAAAAGGAGAAACCGATAGCGAAGGCAAACGGACGAAAACCTGCAGTCCGCAGCCATGCGATCGCGTTTCGACGCGGCGGCGCGCACGACGTTACGTTAAAGAACAAGCAGTAATCGCCGCCTTCGACCGGCTATGCCCTAACGGGCGCGATACGTTTGCGTAGCAAACGCGATATATCTTCGATGCGATATGTTCCCTTGCGGGAACGTGAATGGTGAATGATGAATTGTTTCCTTGCGGAAACGTTTAGGATTCAAGTTAAAATATAACAATTTTTATCCTTAACGCGCCGTAAGGCGTAATTCACGGCGAAGCCATTTCACTATTCACGCGGCGACAGCCGCAATTCATCCGCAACGTTCGCCAACGGCGAACATATTACACTGCGTAAGCAGTATATCACACGCGAGGAACGAGCGTATATCACACTCACCAAAGGTGAGTATATCGCATTTGCCGAAGGCAAATATTTCACTTTTGCCGCAAGGCAAAGGTCCTTCATTCCACAATAAAATCACTGTCTGAAATCACTTTACGCAATTTTTCTATAGCTCTTTTTTCAATGCGCGATACGTACGAGCGGGATATTTTCAAAAGCCTTGCAACCTCTCTTTGCGGAAGCGCGGGTTTGCCGTTCAGTCCGAAGCGCAGGCACAGTACGTTGAATTCTCTCTCGTTGAGCGCCCGTTCGATCGCCTTGATGAATTTTCCGCGCTGAACGTTTCTGTCCACCTGCCTGAAAACGCTGTCGTCTCCAACGGATATAAGATCCATAAAAGTCAGTTCGTTGCCGTCCTTATCCGTGCCGAAGGTATCGGAAAGGGAAACCACGTTGCGATGCTTTTTGTTTGAGCGAAGCAGCATAAGTATCTCGTTTTCAATACACCGCGCGGTATAGGTGGCAAGTTGCGTTCCCTTATTGGGCTCGTAGGTGTTTATCGCTTTGATAAGACCTATGCTTCCGGCTGATATAAGGTCGTCGCTGTTTTCGCTTCCCTGATATTTTTTGGCGATATGCGCCACCAAACGCAGGTTATGATTGATAAGTTCGCAGCGGGCGTTCTCGTCGCCTTCTCTCATACGTTTGAGATATTCCGCTTCCTTTTCGGGCGAAAGCGGCTTGGGAAAGGAATTCTTTCCGGTAACCGCCGACGTAAAAAATATTATTTTACCTAAAATATAAAGAATTTTTTCCCAGAACAAGTTTTTTCCCTCCGTAAAATTTTTCCCTGCCCGCCGCCGCAAAAAGCGGAATGCGGGTTATATAAATAAATATATTATCGGCTCATTCGGTTTATTCTGATTGATTATTTCGTTCAAAAGTGATATACTGTAAAAAATGGATTATTATACCTTGATAACGGGCGCTACCGGCGGTATCGGCGAGGAGTTCGCTTTCCAGTGCGCGGCGCGCGGAGACAATCTTTTTCTTACCGGCCGCAACGAAAAAAAGCTTTCTTTTCTTACGGAGAAACTGAAAAAAAAGTATCCCGATCTCAATGCGGAAAGTTTTCCGTGTATGTTGAACGACGCTGACGACCGCAATAAACTTTTTGCCCGTATCGACGATCTCGGCATAAAATTTTCCCGTTTTATAAACGTGGCGGGTGTGGATACCCAGCTAGCGTTTGAAAAATACACGCAGGAAAAACTGCTTTTCCAAATGCGCGTGAATTTTGAAGCGGCGATATCTTTAACGCATTACGTTCTCGAAAGGCGCGCCGAAACTCTCGGCATACTCGTGGTAAGCAGTATGTCCGCCGCGTGTCCCATGCCGTATTTCGCGCTTTACAGCGCAACGAAAGCCGCGCTGGTCAACTTTTTCAGCGCGTTAAGGCGTGAGCTTAAAAGCGGCGGCGTTAAGGTTA
Source organism: Clostridia bacterium (assembly GCA_017959995.1). Taxonomy (GTDB): domain Bacteria; phylum Bacillota; class Clostridia; order Christensenellales; family Borkfalkiaceae; genus RGIG3732. The sequence goes on along the minus strand of JAGCZN010000162.1, from coordinate 7,282 downwards.
CCGTACTTATGCCGGGCGGCGTTCCCACCAGGCCGGATATTATCGAAGATATAAAAATACAGGGGCTAAAAGGCAAATGGTCGTCTAAACCGAAAGATTTCGTCGTAAGAAAGGCGCTTAAAGGCGCGGAAAAAAACAAACGTATAGTTATACCGGGCTTTGCGAACAAACTTACTTACGCGATAACGCGGCTCGTTCCCGCAGAATGGGCGATGGCGTTCGTGGCAAAAAATTGGAAGGATAAAGAAAAAGACGCGTTTTAGGAGGATATATATGAGTTACGCCGATAAAGTTTTTATAGAAAACTGCAAGGATATTCTGAAAAACGGCACGTGGGATACGGACAGGGAAGTACGTCCTCGCTGGCTTGACGGAACGCCCGCGCATACCGTGAAAAAATTCTGCGTAGTAAACAGATACGATCTGAAAAAAGAATTTCCCATTCTCACCGTAAGAAAAACCGCTTTCAGATCCGCGGTGGACGAATTATTGTGGATATGGCAGAAAAAATCCAACAACGTAAACGATCTCAACAGCCATATATGGGATTCCTGGGCGGACGAGAGCGGCTCTATCGGCAAAGCGTACGGTTACCAGCTCGGCGTCAAGCACAAGTATAAAGAAGGAGAATTCGATCAGGTAGACAGGGTGCTTTTCGATCTTAAAAACAACCCTGCGTCACGCCGTATTCTCACAAATATCTACACGTTTGCAGATCTTCACGAAATGCACCTTTATCCGTGCGCATATTCTATGACGTTCAACGTTTCCGGCAAAACGCTTAACGGAATACTCAACCAACGCTCTAACGATATGGTCGTGGCAAATAACTGGAACGTGGTGCAGTATTCGGTGCTTCTTATCATGATGGCGCAGGTTTCCGGTCTTGAAGCGGGCGAACTCGTTCACGTTATTGCAGACGCGCACATTTACGACCGTCACATCCCGACGCTTGAAAAGATGTTTGAAAATCCGCAGTACGCGGCGCCGAAACTCGTCGTCAATCCCGACGTGAAGAACTTTTACGACTTCACCGTGGACGATTTCAAACTCGAAGGTTACGAAGCGACGCCTCTCAAAGAAAAATTAGAGGTGGCCGTATAATGAAGGCCATAGTCGCCGTAGATAAAAATTGGGGGATCGGTAAGAATAATTCGCTTCTCTTTTCCGTTCCTTCCGATATGAAGTTTTTTCGTGCCGAAACTCTCGGCAAAGTTATAGTGGTCGGCAGAAAAACGCTTGAATCCTTTCCCGGCGGCAGACCGTTGCCCGGAAGAACCAACGTGGTACTTACCACGAAAGGAAGTATCGAAGGAGTTATAACGGTTTCAGATATAAAGGCATTAATGCGCGTTTTAGGTGACTTTTGCGCTGACGACGTGTACGTTTGCGGCGGCGCATCAGTATATAAAACGCTTTTGCCTTTCTGCGGTGAAGCGCTTGTTACCAAAATAGACGCCGAAAGAGAGGCCGACGTTTTTTTCCCCGATCTCGATAGGGAAAAGGGCTGGGTCAAAGAGTCTCAATCGGAAAACGTGAACGACGGCGGATTGGTAATAAAATTCTGCAAGTACCGTAATCTGCACCCCTTACGGGCGGAAGACGCTGAAAACATCGTGTAAACATGAAAAAAATACAGGCAAATTTACTGCTTCTCGTCGTCGCTGTTTTATGGGGCGGCGGTTTTATATTCGTAGAGATTCTTCTCGGCAGCGGAATGCCCGCCGGAATGATAACCATGCTTCGCGGTCTTATCTTCGCCGCGTGCACTTTCGCCGTATTCTTCAAACATATAATCAGAATGACGCTTGCGGATCTGAAAGTAGGGCTTATCGCGGGGGGTACCAATGCGTTGGCCTTTCTCTTGCAGGCGATAGGTCAGTCCTATACCAGTCCGTCGCATTCGGCGCTCATAACCGTTATTTACGTGGTGATGGTGCCGATATTCTGTTGGATATTTTACAGAATACGCCCCAAGATCAAAACGGCAATATCGGTAATAATGTGCGTTTTAGGCGCTATTGTTCTGGTGAACGGCGAGGCAGACGGTTTCGGTAGCAAAGTTTTGCTCGGCGATTTACTCGTATTTGCCGCCGCGATAATGTTCGGCATGAACATAGCGTACCTCGGCCACAGCGGAAAGCAGACCCATTACGGAACGGTCGGTTTCTTTATGGGTGTATCGCTTTTTGCGGTGTCGCTTATCTACGTTTTGGTCGCGGGCGAAACGTTCTCGTTCAACGGTAACGAGTGGAAGGTGATAGGCAGCCTTGCCTATCTCGGCGTTCTTTCTTCCACGCTTTGCCAAATTTTGCAGGTTGTATGCCAGCGTTACACTTCGCCTGTTTCGGCGTCTATGATAATGACGCTCGAAGGCTTTTTCGGCGGTGTTTTCTCTCTGTTTTACGGCGACGCACTCACCTGGCATCTCGTAGTCGGCGGACTCGTTATCGTCGTGTCGCTTTTGATACACGAGTTTGATTTCTCTTTGTTTTTCAAAAAAAAAGAGGATAAAAAAGAATAGAAACGCGTATTTTGCAAAAACTACTACCGTCAGCAATCGGGAACCCGTTTACGGCTCACGGCAGTCGGTAAATAAACTTTTTCTCCGCGGTTGCTTTCATATATAAACCGGAGTAACCGTTGGAAGTCTCCTTTTTTAAGGCCCGGCGGTTTTGCCGGGCAAGGAGGGGGATAAGCGGTTATGCTTTTCCCCTTTCGATATTCACCAAGGCGGTGTGAAATGAAAAAAGTACTTATTTTATTATTTATAACGGCGTTTGCTTGCGTTTCGACGCTGTATTCCGCATGCACTAAACCGAACGAGGGCGAAACTTCCGACGGCGGCAGTGCTTCGCCGAAGCCCGTTGAACCGCAGATAATAGTGGAACCTAAATACGATATAACCGTAAATATCCTTACGGGCGAATACGGCGGCAGTGCTTCGCCCGTTGCGGAAGTTATCGAAAGCGCGGCGGAGTCCGTTTACGGCGTAAGGGCCATTTCCGATAAATCGCTCGTTATGGGCAGCGCGGTGGCTATCGCCTGCGTTAAAGCGGAAAAACGGGACGGGCAGGATGAGAACGAAAATAACGGCGAACAATCTTCAAACGCCGGCGAATGGTCCGGGCAGGGGCAAACGAGCGGGGAAACTTCGGAAACCGAGGATTCTTCCGAGGGTGAAGAAGTGCCCGAAAACGAAGAATATCTTGCGTTTTTTGTAACCTGTTTCAGCGTTATTGACGGGGCAAGCGAATACGTTCTCACTTCGCCCGAAGGCGAAAACTACGCCGCGGAATTTATCGGCGCCGATCCGAACAGTAACGTTGCCGTACTTATGATAAAAAAAGAGATCGAACCCGCCGTATTTCTTTCGGACAGCAATTCCGTGCGCCTCGGCGACGAGATGTTTGCCGTCGGTTATCCTCTCAACGCGGGCGCGGGCGTGGTTAAAATGACTACGCTCGGCGCCAAAGAGCACGACGTTGAAGTCGGTTCGAACGTATACAGGATGATGATTTTGAGCGACGGGCTCAGCGCGGGATACGCCGGCGGCGCGGCTTACGTGATAAACGGCGGCGTTGTGGGCGGAATAGTAGCCCAGATAGACGGGGCGGAAACCGACGGGTATTCCTTTATTATCCCCTCGAACGTCGTGATATGGGCCGCGGGAGAACTCATTTCCACCTACACGGGCGAAAGTTACGGCTATATCGAGGGTAACTTTTATCTCGGCGCAACTTACGAAGATTCCAAACTCGCAACCAACAGATACGTTTACGTTTCATCTATAGATACTTCGGGAAGCCTGTATCTCGGCGGTTTGCGCGTGGGTGACAGAATAACGAGGATAGAATACGTTCCGTCCGACGAGGATGAAGAAAACGTGTTTGCCGAAGTAACGTCCAAAACCGAAATCGAAGAATTTTTGCGTTCGCTCGCAAATCTTAAAATAGGCGACAAGCTCGTTTTCAGGATAGCGAGGGATAAACTTGCTTCAACGCGTACTATACCCATAGTGCAGTACGTTTACGGCGCGGTGATCGCCGAACAATAAAAATACCCGTTTATGCGTGATAAACGGGTGATTTTGAAAAAATTTTATCCGTAGTTTTTCGCGAGGCCGCCTTCCGCGGTCTCTTTATATTGTCGGGAAATATCTTTTCCCGTTTCGTACATGGTCTTCACCACGAGGTCGAAAGAAATCTTGCGCGTTCCGTATAAAAAATTCGCGAGTGACAAACAGTTTATCGCCCTCATTGCTGCCACGGCGTTTCTTTCTATACACGGAATCTGTACGAGCCCGCAAACGGGATCGCAGGTCAGGCCAAGGTAATGTTCCATTGCAACTTCGGCAGCGCATTCGATCTGGTCTATGCTCATTCCGAAAAGTTCGCAAAGCGCGGCGGAAGCCATAGCGCACGCCGAACCTATTTCCGCCTGACAGCCGCACTCCGCGCCGCTTATAGAAGCGTTTTCCTTTATTATGCAACCTATAAGTCCGCCAACGGCAAGCGCGTCGAGTATCTTTTTTTCACTGAATTTTTCAACTTCGCTTTCATACCGTATCACTGCGGGAAGAACTGCGCACGCTCCGCACGTAGGGGCGGTTACTATAATGCCGAGGTCGGCGTTCTGTTCGCTCGCGGCGAAAGCGTAGGCGCATACTATACGGTTTTCACGCGTGGTGGCGTTTTCGCCGGGTTGCCGCTGGGAAAAAAGCAGTTTTGCCTTTCTCTCCACGTTCAGTCCGCCGGGAAGAACTCCCGTTTTGTTAAGACCTTCGTCTATTTCGTTCCGCATTGCGCGCCAGACCGAGGAAAGAAAAGTTTTTATTTCTTCGCTCTCGAAGCGGTAAACGTAATCGGAAAGACGGATATTTTCCGCCTTGCAGTACGCGGCTACGTCCTTGAAAGTCGAATGCGGATATACGTTCTCTTCGGCTGCGGCGGGTCTTCCCGTTATTTCCACGTCTCCGCCCCCAACACTCATAACGCGCATTTCCGCTACGGTTTTTCCGTTTTTTATCGCAAACAGATCCAGGGTGTTTTCATGCGGCAAGCCTGATTTTTCGCAGTCGAAAAACACTTCGCACGGAACGGGAAAGAACGCTTCCTTTATTGCGCCGTCGGTGCGGTGCCCTTTGCCGGTTCTTGCAAGCGAGCCGTAAAGAATTGCTTTGAAACTTTCAGCCGAGGAATTTTCCTTCATGAAAATTTCGGCGGCGCGCTGCGGTCCCATCGTGTGCGAGGAAGACGGACCCTTACCGATTTTATAAACGTCTTTTACGGATTTCATAATTTCACCCCGTAAAATAATAACATTTCCGATAGGCGGTTGTCAACGTCCGTACGCCTTTTAGGGTAATAAACCTTTGACATACCACGCTTTTTTTGATATAATATAAACCGACGTACTAACATGGCAGATTATGCCTTACCGAAGGTGAAAAATGATTATACTCGGTCTGGATCCCGGTTTTGCGACCATAGGTTTCGGCGTAATAGAAAGTGAACGCGGCAGAGTGGGCCTTATAGATTACGGCGCGATAGTTACGCCCAAAGAAAAATCCTTTCCGGAAAGACTTGCGCTAATAGAAAAAGGCGTTATGCAGCTTATCGGCAAGTACAGGCCCGATCAGGTGGCGATAGAGGAATTGTTTTTCAATACCAATATCACCACGGGTATAAACGTGGCGCACGCAAGAGGGGTAATTCTTCTCGTATGCGAAAGGGAATGCCACGGGAATTTGTTCGAATATACCCCGCTTCAGATAAAACAGGCGCTTACCGGTTACGGCAGGGCGGATAAACAGCAGATGATGCAGATGGTAAAAACGTATCTCAGGTTGGATAAAGTTCCGCGACCGGACGACGCTGCCGACGCACTTGCCGTAGCACTGTGCCACAGCCAGACCAACCGCCTCGGCGGATTGTTCAGAATATAAATAGCGTAAAATACGGAGGGTTTTATGATAGGTTACGTTCAGGGAAAAGTTCTGGAAGTTTATTCGGGGGCGGTGCTGCTTGAAAGCAACGGCATCGGTTTTGAAATAACCGTTTCGGCGTCGGCTTTCGCGCGGCTTACCAAAGGTATGCAGGGCGGCGTTTACACTTATCTGAACGTAACGCAGGAAAACTCCACCAAGATAAACGTGGCGCTGTTCGGGTTCGATACCAAGGAAGAAAAGGATATGTTTCTAAAACTTACTTCGGTAAACAGCGTAGGCGCAAAGATGGGGATGAATATTCTTTCTGCGTTGAGCCTTAAAGATCTTGCCGTCGCGATAGCCACTTCGGATACGAAAACGCTCTCGTCGGTAAAGGGACTCGGTAAAAAGACGGCGGAAAGGATAATACTCGAATTGCGTGAAAAAGTTTCATCGCTCGACCTTGGCGACGTTCCTTCGGTAACGCCCGCAACCGGTTCCGACGGCGACGCGGTAATAGCGCTCATGAGCCTCGGATTTTCCAGAAGCGAAAGCGAAAAGAGCGTTTCCGCAGCTAAAACTCAAGGTGCTTTCAGCGTGGAAGAAGTTATAGCGCTTGCGCTGAAAAATATGGCAAAGTAACCGTTTTTGCGTGATAAAGGCGGCTTTTATATGTTTGAAGAAGAAGAAAGACTTATAGTTTCAACGAAAACCGAATACGACGACGTTGAGAATATTCTCCGCCCGAAAACCATGGCAGGCTACGTTGGGCAGGAAAAGGTAAAGGAAAACCTCGCCGTATTTATGCAGGCGGCAAAGATCAGGGGAGAGGCGCTTGACCACGTTCTTTTATACGGCCCCCCGGGGCTCGGCAAAACCACGCTCGCGCACATCATCTCAAACGAGATGGGCTCCAACATAAGGGTAACTTCCGGCCCGTCCATAGAAAAGGCGGGCGACCTTGCGGCGATCCTCACTAATCTTGAAAGCGGAGACGTACTTTTTATTGACGAAATACATCGCCTTAACCACACCGTGGAAGAGATACTCTACCCCGCGATGGAGGATTTTTCGCTTGATTTTATAATAGGCAAAGGACCGTCCGCGCGAAGCGTGCAGATTCCCCTTAAACCTTTTACGCTTATCGGCGCCACCACGCGTGCGGGTATGCTCTCGTCTCCTCTCCGTGACAGGTTCGGCGTAATATGCCGCCTTGAAATGTATTCGGTTTCGGAACTTGCGGAAATCATACGCCGCTCGGCGGTGCTTCTCGGCACGGAAATAAATGAAGACGCCTCGTCGGAACTTGCCAAGCGCAGCCGCGGAACGCCCCGTATAGCAAACAGATTTCTT
>JAGCZN010000161.1 GCA_017959995.1 Clostridia bacterium | reverse complement strand
GGCATGGTGCGCCAGTGGCAAACGCTGTTTTTCGGCGAACGCTATTCCAATACGGTTCTCGGCAGAAAAACGGATTTCCCGCTTCTGGCAAAGGCCTTCGGCGCGGCGGGCGAGAGCGTGGATACGCTTGAAGCGCTCAACGCCGCCCTTAAAAGGGCGTTTGCCTGCAACGGACCGTATCTTATCGACTGTTCGGTGGATAAAGACGAAATGGTTTTCCCCATGGTTCCGCCGGGCGCTTCGGTAGAAAATCTTATTTTGAAACGGGGGCAGTAATATGAAAAAATACACCGTGGCAGTGCTTGTGAAAAACGAATACGGCGTGCTGAACAGGGTAACGAGTATGTTCAGGCGTAGGCGCTTCAACATTCTTGCGCTCACCGTAAGCGAAACGGAAACGCCGGAATTATCACGTATTACCGTACTTTTCGAAGGCGACGACGGAAATAAAGAACAGCTTGTGAACCAACTTTATAAACTGCCGGACGTATCGTCGATAAAGGAACTTTACGGCGATAACTCCGTAAGCGCGGAACTTCTTCTTATCAAGGTCAGGAACGGCGCGGGGGTAGGCGAAGGTATACTTCGGGCGGCGGCGGGCGTTTTCGACGCGAAAATCGTGGAGTATACGGGCGAAACGGTTATAATGCAGTTGGCCGGCGAGCGGGAAAGGATAGACGCGTTTATCGATATGATGCGCGACTTTGAAATACTTGAAATCTGCCGCACGGGGATTGTTTCCCTCGAACGCGGCGGCGTAACTATAAGAAAAATAACAAATATTTAATTTTGAGAGGTATTATTATGGCAAGAATTTTTTATCAGCAGGATTGCGACATAAAAAAACTCAGCGGCAAGAAAGTTGCCGTTATCGGTTACGGTTCGCAGGGGCACGCGCACGCGCTCAACCTTAAAGACAGCGGTGTGGACGTAGTGGTAGGTCTTTACGAAGGCAGTAAGAGCTGGGCGAAGGCCGAAGCGCAGGGGCTTAACGTAATGACCGCTTCGGACGCGGCTAAAGCGGCGGACGTTATTATGATACTTATCAACGACGAAAAGCAGGCCAAACTCTACAAAGAGAGTATCGAACCCAATCTTTCCGAAGGGAAAACGCTTGCGTTCGCGCACGGTTTCAATATTCATTTCGGTTGCATAAAGCCGCCTAAAAACGTAAACGTAATAATGATAGCGCCCAAGGGCCCCGGACACACGGTAAGAAGCGAATACCTTGCGGGAAAGGGCGTTCCTTGCCTTATCGCCGTCGAACAGGACGCCACAGGCGACGCGTGGGATATAGGTCTTGCGTACGCTTTGGGTATCGGCGGCGCGCGTGCGGGCGTATTGGAAACTACCTTCCGCACCGAGACCGAAACCGATCTTTTCGGCGAACAGGCAGTACTTTGCGGCGGCGTATGCGCGCTTATGCAGGCGGGGTTCGAAACGCTTGTTGAAGCGGGTTACGACGAGAGGAACGCTTATTTCGAGTGCATACACGAAATGAAACTTATAGTTGACCTCATTTACCAGAGCGGTTTTGCGGGAATGCGTTATTCCATTTCCAATACCGCGGAATACGGCGACTACGTAACCGGCCCGAAGATCATAACCGAAGAGACCAAAAAGACGATGAAAAAAATTCTGAAAGAGATTCAGGACGGAACCTTCGCGAAAGAATTTCTTCTCGATATGTCAGATGCGGGCGGGCAGGTACATTTCAACGCCATGCGTAAACTCGCTTCCGAACACAGATCGGAAAAGGTCGGCGAGGAGATCAGAAAACTTTACAGCTGGAACGGAGAGGATAAACTCATCAACAACTGAAAAGTTCGTTTAGTGCGTGAAAAAGGGCACTTTTTAACTTAAAGAGGTATTATGAAAAGCGATTTGGTAAAAGACAAAATACGTAACGCACCGCACCGCGCTCTATTCCGCGCGCTCGGCTTCACCGACGAGGAATTATCAAGACCGCTCGTTGGAGTGGTCAGTTCCTACAACGAGATAGTGCCCGGGCACGCACATCTGGACAAGATAACCGAGGCCGTGAAACTCGGCGTGGCAATGGCGGGCGGAACCCCCGTGGTTTTTCCTGCCATAGCCGTTTGCGACGGAATCGCCATGGGGCACGAAGGAATGAAATATTCGCTCGTAACGCGTGACATTATAGCCGATTCTACGGAGGCGATGGCGCTTGCCCACGGGTTTGACGCGCTGGTTATGATACCGAATTGCGATAAGAACGTTCCCGGCCTTCTGATGGCGGCGGCAAGGGTGAATATACCTACGGTATTCGTAAGCGGCGGGCCTATGTTGGCCGGTTGTGTGGACGGAGAGAAAACGAGCCTTTCATCTATATTCGAAGCAGTGGGGAAATACAACGCCGGCAAGATAGACGCGGAAAAACTTGACGAGTACGAGCGTTGCACCTGCCCGACGTGCGGTTCATGTTCGGGTATGTACACGGCAAATTCCATGAACTGCCTGACCGAAGCTTTGGGAATGGGGCTTAAAGGCAACGGCACGATTCCCGCGGTTTATTCCGCGAGGATCGAACTTGCCAAACGCGCCGGCATGACGGTGATGAAACTTCTGGAAAAGAACATCAGACCGCGTGATATTATGACGGAAGAAGCTTTTTCGAACGCTCTTACGGTGGATATGGCGTTAGGCTGCTCTACGAACAGTATGCTTCACCTCCCCGCCATAGCGCACGAGTGCGGCGTGGAAATAAATTTGGATATAGCCAACGGAATAAGCGCAAAAACGCCGAATCTATGTCATCTTGCGCCTGCCGGCAGAACCTATATGGAACAGCTTGATGCGGCCGGCGGAGTTTACGCCGTAATGCACGAACTTTCAAAAAAAGGACTTATTTTCGGCGGCTGCCTTACAGTAACGGGCAAGACGGTTGCCGAAAACGTAAAAAACTGCGAAATATTGAACCGTAACGTTATCCGCCCCGTGGAGGATCCCTTCAGCAAGACGGGCGGAATAGCCGTACTTAAAGGTAATCTCGCGCCTGACGGAGCGGTGGTTAAGCGTTCGGCCGTGGCGGAAAATATGCTCGTTCACGAGGGGCCCGCGCGCGTTTTCGACAGCGAGGAAGAAGCGCAGGCGGCGATAAACGCAGGTAAGATCAATCCGGGCGACGTGGTTGTGATAAGGTACGAAGGACCTAAAGGCGGGCCCGGTATGAGAGAGATGCTCAACCCGACTTCGGCCATTATGGGAATGGGCCTCGGCGACAGCGTGGCGCTGATCACAGACGGGCGTTTCAGCGGGGCAACGCGCGGCGCATGCATAGGGCACGTTTCGCCGGAAGCCGCCGGCGGCGGACCTATCGGCGTGGTTAAAGAAGGCGATATTATCAGTATAAATATACCCGAAAACACGCTTAAACTTAAAATTTCCGACGAAGAACTCGCCGAGAGAATGAAAAACTTCACGCCTAAAACGAAGCCGCTTTCGGGGTATCTCAAACGTTACGCGGCGCTAGTTTCGAGCGGGGCGAAAGGAGCGGTGCTGAATTGAACGCGTTAAAGGAAAAACTCCTGTCTCTTACGGTTTTCAGAAATCTGCTGGCCTGCCCGGTAACGCGGGCTTTCACGGAGTATTTATCCGCGGAGCCGAACGGAGAGAGAACCGACAGATATTCGGAATTCGTTTCAAAATTGTATTCGGAAGGTTTTTTCTGTTTGGGCGAGTACGTTCGGGACGCGCTGTTTTCCGACGATAACGTTTTCGTGAGATTAAAGGGTGCCGGAAAAAACGTGCCGGAAGCCGTTGAGGAGTCTGTAAACCGCGAACTCGATATTCTTAAAGAATTTGCGGAATATTTACCCGAAGAAGGACTTTCCGGCTACGCGGCTTACGGCGGAAATCTGAAGGAAGAATATCTTTCAAGGGCGGAAAACATACGCGTACACGGCTACGGAATATATGCTAAATACCGTATGTTCCGCTTTGACGGAGAGCGGGTGCTTCCCGTTAAAAATCCGGATAAAACTACGTTTTCCGATCTCGTGGGATATGAGGCGGAACGCGGCGAGATAACGGAGAACACGCGCGCGCTCCTTTGCGGTAAACCCGCGGCTAACGTTTTGCTTTCGGGCGAGGCGGGAACGGGCAAATCTTCCACGGTAAAGGCGCTTGCCAACGAATTATACGGCGAAGGGCTGCGCCTTGTGGAAATAACGAAGGACAAACTTTCCCTTCTGCCCGATCTCCTTGGCGCGTTATCCGAAAATCCGCTGAAATTTATCGTGTTTATCGACGATTTATCCTTCGGCGCGAGCGAGGAAAATTTCAACGCGCTCAAAGCGGCGCTCGAAGGATCGGTTACGGCTAAAAGCGGCAACGTGGCGATATATGCAACAAGCAACAGGCGGCATATCGTAAAAGAACGCTTTTCCGACCGCGAGGGCGACGACGTTCACCTTAACGATACCGTTCAGGAACTCGTTTCTCTTTCCGACCGTTTCGGCCTTCACGTTACGTTCAGCCGGCCGGGTAAAAAGGAGTATCTCGGAATAGTCGCGCGGCTTGCCGAAAAAAACGGCGTGAAACTCAAGGGCGACGAACTTTTTTCGGCGGCGGAGCGGTTCGCTCTCGCAAAGGGGGGAAGAAGTCCCCGCGCGGCCGTGCAGTTTATCGATAGGGTACTGTCGGAAGAATAGTGTTTCGCGATGGCTTCCGTTCACGGTCGCGGCGGTTTTACGCGCCGTAAGCGTTTGCATAATTAATCATTTTTTCGCTTACCGGCGCAGCGTTTTCCGGGCGGCGCTTTTACGGAAAATATCCGTTCGTTTTTCTTAAACGCGGTAAAGCGTACGCGTTCTTCGGATAAAATCCGCAATATTCCGGCGGCGTGTTTTAAGGTGTTTTTCCGGGTTCGGGCAAACGCCTATTTTTTACAAAAAAAGGAAAACGGGGCTTAAATGTGCCGGAACATGAAAAATTTTTATAAAAATTTACGAATTTTATCATTTTTTTGCATAAATGCACAAAAAAAATTTGACAACGGACGTATATTTATATTAAAATAAGAAAAAAACTTTTTTATTTTTATTTTTCGTAAAGATTTATTTTAATGGGGAAATGAAGTTAATAAATAAAATCCGCGGAATTTTCGGGATAATACGGGAATGAAACGGGCGCGTTTGTCCCCCGCTTTGCGGGCGGGGGGAGCGTAAGCTTTTTCGTTACCGTAAAATCCCGAAATTATAAAATTTGAATTTTATTTATGGAGGTAACAATAATGGCTAAAAAGAAAATCGTATTTATTGCGATGCTGAGCGTTGTTCTTTCTTTGAGTCTGTTAGGGTTCGCTTCTTGTAAAAAGAAGCCTACCGAACAGCCCCAGGCACAGGACTACGGCGAAGCGGGCGTATACTACGTTGAAGTGAACGGCGAAGAGTATACGCTGATGCTTAACGGCGGCACGTATGCGGTTACGCTCGGCGAAGCGTACGGCGAATACGAATACGACGGTTCCACGCTTACCCTGAAAGGCGATAAGGCTATTTCCGCCAAAATCGAAGGGGACGCGGTGAACTTAACGTACGACGGAAAAACTTACCGTTTCCTTAAAAAAGTAAGTTACGAAGTTACGTACAATACCGACGGAGGAAGCGCCGTTACGAAGGCGACCGTGCTTAACGGTAAAACGCTTGATAAGCCCGCCGATCCGAGTAAAGCCGGCTACGATTTCGTAGGCTGGTATGCGGACGCGGATTACAAAACCCCGTTCGCTTTCGGCAGCACTCCCATAACTGCGAATACCACGATTTACGCGCGCTACGCCGAAAAGACGGGACTCGGCACCGAGTTTACCGTTTCGTTCGACACCGGTAACGGCGTTGCGGTTCCCGCGCAGAATACCGTTGGCGGCAAGTTGTACAACCTGCCCGTGTTGGCGGGCGCAGGTTTTGCCGGCTGGTACGTAAGCGACGCCCAGAACGGGGAAAAGCTCACCTACAAATACGAAGGGCAGACGTTGGACTCCAACGTTACGCTTTTCGCCGTGTTTGAAGATAACGTTCCCCAGCCCAGCGTTGACGCGGGCGGCGTTAAATGGAACTCGGCCGGTCCGAACACCGAGTATTCGTTGAAAATAACCGGGCCCGACGGCGGCGTTCTGGTAAACTGGAACAGCGGCATCACGAATTTCGCCTACGATTTTACGGATAAACCCGCCGGCGAATACGAAGTGACGCTTACCGTAAAGGGCAACAGCAGCAAAGCTTACTACGTAAACAAAGGCCTTGCGAGAGTATCGGTATTCGAAGTTGATTCTTCGATATTGAGATATAACGCCGTTCCCAACGCGGAAAGGTATTTTATCAACGTTGAATGCGGAAACGCGTCGCACAATCACGTTGCGGTGAACAACGGCACTTCCTTATATTATAATTTTGACGCGTGCGAGATGAAGGAAGGCGGCATCAAATTCGTAGTTACCGCCGAGGCAGACGGTTACGTAAGTTCCGTATCCGAAGCTTACTACGTTGACAGAACTCTCGCTCCCGTAACGGGCGTTTACGTAAACGATAACGACGTTGTGGTATGGGATAAAGTAGAGGGAGCAAGCGAATACGTTGTGGAAATTACCGCGGGCGGAGAGGTATCGTCCGTGAACGTAGGCGCGAACACCGGTTTCTCGCTCAAAAACTATTCGGGCAATCTGTCCGTAAAGGTTTACGCACAGAAGAAAGGCTACAATTCCTCTTCTTCCGAAGCTACGGCTTACAACAAATCCACCCTTGCATCTCCTGTGAACGTGAACGTTGAGGGAAGCACGGTTACGTGGAACGCCGTTGAAGGCGCTTTCGCTTACGAAGTAAACGTAGACAACAAAGTTTATACGGTTCAGGAAAACGCGTTCGACCTTGGAAACGTTATCGGTCTTACCGGCGCGGGTCCGTACGCTCTTACCGTAAAAGCGATAGCGGAAAACGCGGCGAACAATTCGCAGCTTTCCGAATCCGTAAGCGTTATTTCCGAAGAGAGTAACGACGTTATAAGTTACGCCAACGGTTACGTTGTATGGCAGTACGCTTTGGGCGCCAACTACTACGAAGTTAAGGTGAACGACGAGACTCTCGTAAAAGTTCAAAATTCCAACAAATATGCCGTAACGCTTACGAAAGCCGGCGAAAACACCATTTCGGTAAGACATAATTACGGCGAAAATTCATATACCGATTGGGTGAGCCTGAAAGTTCTTGCTTACGCCATCACGTTCGACGTGCGCGGCGGCGCAGCTCTCAGTCCGATGTATAAAGCGGTGGGCGATTATATGGTTCTTCCCACGACGCAGCTTCTCGGTTACGACTTTGCCGATTGGTACACCGTACCCGGCGGCGCGACCGTAAACGGTAAGGTTTATAACAGCACCACTTACGACGTTGCGAGCGACATTACGCTTTACGCTTACTATAACCCGAAGGATTACGTGGTAACGTTCGATTTCAACAACGGCGGCACCGGCGAAGCCGAAGCTACGGTATCCTATAACGATTACTACACTCTGCCCGTTCCCGAATCGAACGATCCCTCAATGGGATTTGCCGGCTGGTACACCGAAGCTTTCGGCCAAGGCATAAGATATACCAACGAACTCGGTGAAAGCATTAACCCGTGGAGAGACGTTGAAGAAAAAACCCTCTTTGCGAACTGGGTGAACAAGTTTGAATTCCTGCCCGTAAACAACGGAGAGTCCTATTCGGTGATGGGCGCCGCGGGTATGAGGAATATGTCTTACGTGAAAGTTCCCGCATCCTACAACGGCAAACCCGTTACCGTGGTTGAAGGCGCGGCTTTCATAAGCGCGAACAAACTCGTTACGATAGAAATTCCCAACACCGTTCAACTTATAGAAGTAGATACGGCGTTCAGCAACTGCAATATGTTGCAGGAAGTAATTATTTACGACGCCAAAGCGGAATATCCCGACGATGACGCCGTACAGAACGCCGAAACCGGTAACTATACCACGATAGACGGCGTTGTATTCCAGCAAGGAGAAACGGGCGTTCTCGAAATCAAATTCTACCCGCGCGGAAAGGTCGGTAAATACGAACTTCCCGAAGGTACGGAAGTGATTCCCGCTAACGTATTTTCCAACGCGAAACTCACCGAAATAGTGATCCCCGCAAGCGTAAGACAAATTCAGTCAAACGCGTTCTATTACTGCAGCAAACTTACGAAAGTTACGTTCAAAACCATAATCGGCGGCACGGACGTGGCGCTTGAAGTTCTTCCCAGGGCGTTCAGCTCCTGCGAGACGCTTGAAACGATAACTTTCCCGAAGAGACTGTCGTCTTTCGACAATACGATATTCAAGAACTGTAAGTCTCTCAAAGCCGTTAACGTTGACGGCACCGGCGGAGCCTACACCTCTATCGACGGCGTTCTGTGCGATGCCGACGGAACCGAAATTTTATACGTTCCCGTTGCTTTCAAGCCGGCTGACGCCGACGGCGTGTATACCATTCCTTCCGGTATTAACAAGATAGGCGGCGGCGCGGTGGGTACGCTTGACGGCGACACCAAGAACGGCGGCGCGTTTGCCGGTTGCAAAAACATAAAGACCGTTGTGATCCCCGGTTACGTTACCGAGATCGGCGAAAACGCTTTCAGATTGAGCTACGTATCCGAAGTTATCTTTGAAGGAAACAGCGGTGACGCCCAGCTTGAATTAGGAGAGGGCGCGTTCTACAGTTGTTCGAGGCTTACCTCGATCGTTCTGCCCGATTATCTCAATAAGATAGGGGCAAACGCGTTCTACAGTTGTTCGAGACTTAAAACCGTTACTATAAACAGCAAAGGCAACGTTGATTTTGCCAACGGCGCGTTCATGGGCTACAACAGCAACAGTTACGTTGAAACCCTGAATATCGGCAAAGATCTCGGTCTTATACAGATAAACGGTATTTTCGGCAGCAGAGTAGTGAACGTAAATATCGATGAAGCCAACACGAACTATAAGGTTATCGACGACGTTATATATAATAATGAATACGTTGAAGGCGAAGTTGTTCACCCTGCCGTAACCGAACTTCTTTATTACCCGCTCGGCAAAACGGGCAATTACGAATTCCCGGTAACCATAACCACTATCGGCGCGTACGTGTTCCAGTACAAGGAAAACCTCACGCAGATAACCATACCCAAAACGATAGTTGAGATAGGCGAACACGCTTTCGAATACTGTGAAAATCTTACTTCCGTAACGTTTGAAGGGGACAGAGAAGAGGATCTTACGATAGGCGACTATGCGTTTGCGTATCTGCCGGCCGAAAACATAGTTCTTCCCGAAAAGACTACGGAAATAGGTAACGGCGCTTTCGCTAATTCCGCTATTTATACTATAAGCGTTCCGTCAACGGTAACGAAGATGGGCACTTACGACGAAAGCGGCAATCTCACCGAAATGAGCGTGTTCGAAGGCTGTTCCAATCTTTACGGACTGAATATCCATGCCGACAACGAGTACTTCTATACCGACGCGGCAGGCGTTCTTTACCTCAAAGCCAACAACGGCGACGCAATAGAACTGGTTTACGCCGTTAAAGGCGCGGTTCCCGCGGGCGTTACCGCCTCTACCGAAGTTACCGTTCCTTCAACCGTAACCAAGGTTTGGCCCGCGGTGTTCAAAGAAAACAACAAGATAACGAAGATCACGTTCTCAACTACCGATCCCATCGTATTCGACTACGTGAAGAATTCCAACGGTACCAACACCAACTATTCCGATACGTTCTACGGCGCTACCGCCCTTAAAGAGGTAACTCTTTCCGAAGGATTTACCAAGATTCCCGGCAGGACCTTCTACGAATGTTATTCGATAGAGAGCATCGATATTCCGTACACCGTAACCGAGATAGGTACTCAGGCGTTTATGAACTGCGTATCGCTTGAAACGGTGAACTTCACCGGCGACAGAATGAACGGCGATACGGTTGCTTATCCGCTCACTATTGCAGACGGCAGTACCAGCACGGGCGGCGGCACGAAATACAACAATAACAGATACGGCGTGTTCGTAGGCTGTATAAAACTCAAAAACGTAACGCTTCCCGAAGGAACTACGAAGATCGGGCAGAACGCCTTTGCCATAGGCGATCTTGCTATGGATGAATACTTCGCAAAAGAAGGTACCGACGAGCCGATGGATCTCGGTCTTGAACATATCTTCATTCCGAGCACGCTTGCCACAAACGGTTTGGGCAACGCCGCGTTCCTCGGAATACCCGTGGAAACCGCGAGGACCGCTAATATGTCTATCGCTACGTCCAACGAGATAGGAGACGTAATTTCCGGTCTTAAAACCGTAACGTTTGCCGACGGATGCAACGTTACGACGTTCGGCAACGCATTTAACTACGCCGGTCTTGAAAGTATCAGAATACCCGCTAAAGTAACCGCCCTCAATTCGACGTTTGTCGGCGCGAAGAACCTTACGACCGTTACTTTCGAAGAAGGCTCAGTACTTAACTCGATATCTGCCAACTCTTTCGCAAGTTCCGGTTTAACGGCAATCAGCCTTCCCGCCACGTTAAATTCCATAGGCGGAACCGCTTTCAAATATTGCCGCGATCTCTCTTCGGTAACGTTTGAAGTAAACGGCGACGGCAATTCGGCGCTTAAGGACGTAACCGGCAGATCGCCCGCCCCCGCTATAGGTAACCAGGCGTTCGCCTACACCGCTCTCGGAAGTATAGCGTTCCCGAAGTCGAATCAGGCAACTTACTCGCTCGGTACGTATCTGTTCGAAGGCTGTGAAAACCTCACCGCGGTAACGCTTCCCGTTTCCGTAGTAAACGTTGATAACGTATTTGCGGGCAACAAGTCGATACAGGAAATAGTTCTTGCCGAAGGTCATTCCGCCGTTATAGAGAACACCGTATTGGAAGAGGGCTCTTACGCGCTTATCTACAACAACAGTACGAAAACGGCTATAAACTTCGCTCTCGGCAAACTGCCTTCCACGTTTGAAATACCCGAAGGCGTAACGCAGATAGGCGTGCGCGCGTTCGACGGACACAACGAGTTGAAGAACGTTATAATACCCAAAGAAGTAACGAGCATCGGCAATTACGCGTTCAACGAATGCGAAAACATCGAAAGCGTTATTTTCGAAGGCGCCAAGGCCGGCGGTGAAGACGCCGCAAGGCTCAACGCGCTCAATATTTACGCGTTCTACGGCTGCAAGAAGTTAAAGAGTATAGTTCTGCCCGACAGTCTTACGAAGGTAGGGGCTCACGCGTTTGAAAAGTGTACGTCGCTTTCTTCCGTAACGCTCGGTAATGTCGTATCATCTATAATGGGTTACGCCTTTGCCGAAACGGCGATAACTTCAATTACGTTGCCGTCAACTCTCGTAAAACTCGGTTCTTACGGCGTAGGATATACTGAAGGTAAAACGGGAACGGACTATTCGCTTGAAGATCAGGGCGCGTTCTACGGCTGCACGAAGCTCACGAGCATAACGTTCGAAGGTCCTTTGAATTTCATAGGTTACTATACGTTTGCCGGATGTACTTCGCTCACGCAGTTCACCATTCCTTCAACGGTAACGGCTATAGCGTCCCACGCGTTTGACGGATCCGGATTAACTTCTATCACCATTCCTTCCGGAGTGATACTCGGTTCCGCTAACACAACGGGTACGGGCAGCGCGTTTACCGCTTCCACAACTAAAAACGTAAACGTCGGAATATTTGCGAACTGCTTGAATCTAGAAAACGTAACCTTCACCGGAAGCGTTGAATCGCTCGCTTTGCCGGGGCACCTGTTTGAAAACTGCCCGTCGCTTACCGAAATCAACTTCGTAAGCGGAGATCAGACCATAACCAACAGTTTCCCCGATTACGTAAATTATATAGGCGATTACTTGTTTGCGGGAACCGGCTTCACTTCTTTCGAATTCAAGTATAATCCCACTAATTTGGGCGGCTGTTTGTTCTCGGGCGCGAAAGACCTTACCGACGTTGTTCTGCACCGTGAAATGACTTTTGTAGACGGTACCCGCGGCGGCGGCTACAGCGTAGGCAGAAGTCGTCTTACGAATACCGCGTACGGCAACAGCTATATGTTTGAAAATTGCGAAAGCCTTGTTAATATAGGTTACTATAACGAAGCGGGCGTTCTTGTAAACGGCGAACTTCCCGATACCGTAACTGAAATCCCGACCGGTTTCTTCAAAGGTTGTAAGAGCCTTGTAAATCTCAAACTTCCTTCCGATATATCCGTTATAGGCGACGAAGCGTTCAGCGGCTGCGTAAATTGGGTAGCGGAAGACGGCGTGTTTACTCTCCCGTCGCTCGTAACCGAACTTTCGCCTTATATGCTTGAGGATTGCGATTCCATCACGATGGTCGTTCTCCACAGCAAAGTGCATGATTTTGTAGAGCAGATAGGTAATGTGTATTCTCCCAGCTGGAGCTACAAAGTCTACGGCGTAAGGGCGTTCAGAGGTATGGATAACCTTGCCGATATAGTTATGCCTTCCTCGCTCGGTTATATCGTAGATCACGAACGCGGTCTGCTCATCGACGTTGAAGACGGCGCAGTGATCTGGGCTTTCCCCGCACTCACCAAAGGTATAGTAGAACTTCCCGAAGACGTTACGATCATATCTGCGCTCGCGTTTGACGGCAACGAAGGCGTTACCGGAATATTATTCGGCAACGTTAAGTATTTAGGTGCTTACGCATTCCGTAACTGCGTCAATCTGGACGTATCCACGCTTGACCTTGAAGGTATCACGTACGAAGACTCTTACTATCCTACTTTCATGGGCGCAAAGGGATACGAAAGCTGAATTTACGGTATTTAAGTAAAACTTATTAGACCGTTATGAGAATTTTTCCGCCGCGGAAGGGCGAAATGCCCTTCCGCGGCGCGGAAAATATTTTGTTTTTATAAGATAAAACCGCTTTTATGCGGCAAACAGGTAAATACAGGAAATATATACGGAGGTAACGAAATGAAGACGGAAGAACTGTTGAAAAAATACCGTGCCCGACTGGTTAAAGAAGCGATACTTAAAGCTTTGTCGGTAGGGTTGTTGATAGGTTTCGCCTCACTGATCGTTTCCGGCTTTACGATCTGGATGACCGGTTATAAACAATTCTGGATATCCTTTGTTATTTTTGCGGTTATCACCGCGGCGGCTTTCGCGTTGTTTTACTTTTTCAGATTCAAGCCGAGCAATTATTACGTTGCAAGGCGCGTAGACGCTTTGGGGCTTGAAGAGAGAATGATAACGATGAACGAGTTTCAGGGCGAAACGGATTATATTTTCGAAAGGCAGCGTGAAGACGCTGTTTCTTCGGTTGCAAAGATAAACGTAACGCTCCTTAAAATAACAATTCCGCTTGCGCTGCTTATTATTTTACCGCTCGTATTCGTTTTGGGTACGGGCGCTACGGTTTTATCCGCATTGAGCGCAACGGGCGTTATCCGTCCGGGCGAAGAGATAATAAGGGAGGCAGAGGAACAGAGAACTAAAAAATATTACGAAGTTACCTATCTCGTCGAAGGCAACGGAATGGTCCTTGACGAAGAAGTTCAGATAATAGAAGAAGGTAAAAGCACTACGCCCGTTATGGCGGTTGCCGAAGACGAGTGGGCGTTCATGATGTGGTCGGACGGATCGGAAGATCCCGTCAGATATGAGCCCACAGTTTTTGAAAATATGAAAATAACGGCGTATTTCGTTCCCGCTACGGGAGACAGTCCTTTTCAGGGGGAAGGCGATAAATCCAAAGAAGGCGATCAGGCCAGCGACCAACCCGGTAAAGGTCAGCCCGGCGACGAAGGCGAGGGAGAGGGCGAAAATCCGAGTGAAAACGCAAACGATCAGCCCGGCGGCAATGCCGGCGGCGGAAAATACGATCCCGCAAATCAGATCATAGACGGAGAAACCTATTACGGCGGAGACGTATTTCAGGATTACTACGGGTACGTAAACGAAGCTCTCTCGCAGGACGCCACTACCGATAAAGGCGAAAAAGACTATATAGACGATTACTTCAAAACCATAGCGGAATAAGCGAAAAAAAATAAAAAAGGAAAAAAGAGATATGGCAACGGAAAAAGACATTTTGGAATTCAGTAAACAATGTGAAAACATATTCGAACAGATATCGAGGGACGTAGTAGGTCAGAAAGATATAGTCGAAGGGACGATAATAGCGATGATTGCCGGCGGCAACGTACTGTTGGAAGGCGTACCGGGCGTAGGAAAAACGAGGCTCGTAAGAACGTTGGGGCGCGTATTCGATATGCCGTTTTCGCGTATACAATTCACGCCGGACTTAATGCCGGCGGACGTAACGGGCACGAACATAATAGTGAAGGGAGAAGACGGGAATTCTAAGTTTGAATTTCAGCCGGGGCCGATATTCAGCAACATAGTGCTGGCGGACGAAATCAACCGAGCGACGCCGAAAACGCAGTCGGCGCTTTTGGAAGCGATGCAGGAGCACAGGGTAACGGTAATGGGCGTGACGCGCCATCTGGACGAGCCGTTCTTCGTATTGGCGACGCAGAACCCGATCGAGCAAGACGGAACGTATCCGTTGCCGGAAGCGCAGATGGACCGTTTCATGTTCAAGCTGATAGTGAAGAATCCGAGTCTTGACGAACTGATGGACATAGTAAACATGACGCAGAAGACGATGGAAGAGGTATCGGACTGCGCGTGTACGGGAGAGCAGCTTATAAAGATGCGTGAAACGGCGAATCAGATACCCGTAGCGGAAGACGTAATGAGATACGCGATGACGTTGACGTCGGCTACGCATAACGACAGCGAATGCGCGTCTGAAGCGGCGAAGAAGTACGTGAGATTAGGCGCGAGTCCGCGCGCGGGGCAGGCGATCATATCTGCGGCGAAGGTAAAGGCGCTGATAAAGGGACGTTTCAACGTGGCGTATTCGGACGTAAACGAACTGGCGTATCCGGTACTCAGGCACAGGATGAAGATGAACTTTGAAGCGATAGCGGAAAGGGTATCGGCAGACGACGTGATCACGATGATAATAGAAGAGTTAGACAAGAAGTTAAAGTTGCCCAGATAAAAGGGAGCGAAGG
>JAGCZN010000160.1 GCA_017959995.1 Clostridia bacterium | reverse complement strand
GCACGTCGATTTTCATACTCTTAAAAAAGAGATGGAACAACGGGATTACAACGATTCGCACCGGGAGTTCGCGCCACTGAAAAAGGCGGACGACGCCATTGTGATAGATACTTCAAATATGACGATAGAGGAAGTTACCTCAAAAATTCTCGGGATAATCGGAGCGAGCGATGTTTTATAAGATAATCAGACCGTTTTTAATGCTGTTCATGTTGATTTTTTATCCGCGCAAGATATTCGGAAAGGAAAATATCCCCAAGGAAAATCACGTGGTGGTATGCAATCATTTCGGCAAAATAGACGTGTTTTTTATAGGAAGCATGTATAAAGGGAAAACGTATTTTCTCGCGAAACACGAACTTCTCGATAAAAAATTACATAATAAGATCATCCGTTCTCTCGGAGGCATCCCCGTTCAGAGAGACGGGGTGGATCTCGATTGCATCAGAGAGGGGTTGAAAGTTTTGAAAGAGGGTAACCGTTTGGCTATTTTCCCCGAAGGGAAAAGAAATTTTACCGATACAGAGCTTCAGCCGCTCAAACCGGGTTCCGGCATGTTTGCGTTTAAGGCGAAAGTGCCGATTCTTCCGGTTATTATGGAAAAAAAGGCGCACGTTTTCAGAAGGGCTAAATTACTCGTCGGCAAGCCTCTTTATCTCAACGAATATTTCGGCCGCCCGTATAATACGGAACTGAGTGAAGAACTCAACGAAAAAATAAGGGAAGCCATGCTCGCCACGCAAGCCGAACTTCGCTCCTTGCTTGCGGAAAAAAAGGGAAAAAGATAAAATATGAATATTGTGAAAACGGCTTTTCCGGGTTTTTGCGGCGGCGTTGCAAACGCGGTAAGAACGGCTATGGAACTTGCCGAAGAAGGCGTTTATATTCTCGGTGAACTCGTTCATAACGAGCGCGTTACCGCCGATCTTAAAGGCAAAGGCGCAGTAACGGTAAATTCCGTTGAAGATATTCCGTACGGTGCAAAAGTAATAATACGGTCGCACGGAGTTGGAAAAGAAATTTACGAAAAATTAAAAGAAAAAGGTGCTTTAATAACCGACTGTACGTGTCCGTTCGTAAAAAAAATCCACGAGATCGTAAAGGATTATTCTAAAAAGGGATATACCGTTGCAATAGCCGGGGAAAAGGGACATCCGGAGATAGAAGGGGCGCTGGGCTGGTGTAGCGGAGAATACGCGGTTATCGGAAGCGGAGAGGCCGATTTATCATTCCTTGCAGATAAAAACGTATGTCTTTTAGCCCAAACTACGCTGAATGAGGGTGTTTTTGATAAAATTTTAGAAAATATTAGAAAAAATTGCAAAAAAACAGTTGAAATATTTAATACAATTTGTTATACTACTAAAGAGCGGCAAAAAGAGGCTGTTACAATAGCTGAACATTGCGATTGCGTATTGGTTGTAGGAAGCGGAAAGAGTAACAATACCCTGAAACTTCTTGAAACGGTAAAACTCCGGTGTGAGAATGCTTATTTGATATCCGACGTAGCCGATCTCGAAAAAGTAAATTTTAATTTTATAAACGTGGGTATCGTCAGCGGCGCATCGACGCCGCCCGAACTCATACAGGAGGTTTTCTTGAACATGGAGAATAATACTGAAGTTAAGGCTTTGAATGAAACGGAGGAAGTTGCTACGGAAACGCCCGAGGTTAAGCCTTTGAATGAAATGGCGGAAGCCGTTGCCAAGATGGACGAGCAGTCTACCAAATTCAGGAAAGGGCAAGTAATTACCGCAACTATTTCTTCGGCGACAGACGAAGGCTTGGCGCTGTATATCAACAACACGAAAAAAGAAATCGTTCTCCCCAAAGAAGAGCTCGTAACCGAAAATTATAACAAAGACGATTATAAAGATAAGATAGGCGAAGAAATCGAAGTAATGATCGTTGGCCTTAATCCGGTTAAACTCTCTCAAACGGCTATCGCAAAGTTGAAAGAAGAAGAAGAAACGATTGCCGGCATAAGGGACGGAGAGATTTTCAACGTGACCGTTGAAGGTTTCAATAAAGGCGGTCTTACGGGTAAAATAGGCACTTACAGCGTATTTATTCCGTCTTCGCAGATAAGAATCGGTTTTGTAAAGGATCTTGAAAAATACGTAGGCAAAACTCTGCGTTGCAAAGCCGAAAAAGTTGAAACGGCAGAGAGAAGAAAGCAGATAGTCGCGTCACAGAGAGTTATTCTCGAAGCCGAAAAGGCAGAGAGAGACGCCGCCCGTCAGGCCAAGGAAGAAGCTTTCTTTTCCGCAATTACGGTAGGTGATATAATCAAGGGTACGGTAGTTCGTTTCGCAAGTTTCGGCGCGTTTGTTGACGTAAACGGGTTCGACTGTCTCGCCCACATTTCCGATCTTTCTTGGACGAATATCAAAAACTGCGCTGAAGTGCTTGAATTAAATAAGGAATACGAATTCAAAATTCTTTCCATAGATACCGAAAAGAAAAAAGTTTCTCTCGGATACAAACAACTTCAACCCCGTCCGTGGGATCTCGTAGCCGAAAAATACAACGTGGGTGACGTAGTTAAGGGTACGGTAGTAAGAATTACCAAATTCGGCGCGTTCGTTGAAATAGAAAAAGGCGTTGACGGTTTGGTTCACGTTTCCCATATTTCTCACGAATGGCTCGAAGATCCTTCCACCGCCGTTTCGGTAGGGCAGGAAGTTGACGTGAAGATACTCGGTATAGATACCGAAGCCGAAAGAATGAACCTTTCCATAAAGGCTCTCCAGCCGGTTCCGGAAGGACTTGAACGTCCCGCAAAACCGAAAAAAGAAAAGGATGCCGAAGCGGAAGCAACCGATAAACCCGCAAGGGAAAGAAAGCCCAGAAGGCAGGCTGCCGATAGCGACGAGATGAGAGAATGGAACGAAGATACCGAGGGCGGTGCTTCGATTGCCGAACTTCTCGGCGGCAATAACTGATAACGTCATCTTACGGAGGCAATCTGAAAATTACGGATTGCCTCCTTCTTATATCATTATGAAAAGTAAAGAAATCAAAACCGATAAGGATCTGAACGACGTCGCTTTGCTCTTTTCTGAAGGCGCCACGCTTGTTTCGGTAAATTATACTGCAAAAAGCGACGGGGCAACCGTGAACGCTCTACGATCCGCCACGCTTGAGTTTTCGGCAAACGTTACGTTCAGGTTGAAATTCAGCGGGATAAATTGTGTTCATCTGGCGCCTATTGCCGTAGGCAGTATTTCGGTAAGCGAGGTTTCCGTAGGCAGAATCGGCAAACTGTTTTTTTGGGCGGACGATCCGTTTTTCAACGTTACCGAACCTGATACGTCGCTTTCTTACGTTATTGCGGAAAGCGTGTTTGTTGAAATATAAAATTACTTGTAAATAAAGAAATTATAAAACAATTTACGTTTGACGTAAACAAATGTTATGTACGTATTGACGTTAAAAAAGAACGAAGAAAAACGTATCGTTAACGGTCATCCGTGGGTATATGCCAACGAAGTGAGCAAGACGGATGGAAAAGACGCGCAAGGCAGTATCGCCAAAGTTCTGGCGTTTGACGGGCGTTTTATAGGATACGGATACATAAACCATCTTTCCAAAATCATAGTCCGCATTCTCACCTATCGTGACGAACCTATCGACCGTAATTTTTTCTTTAACAGAATAAAATCGTCGGTAGATTTGCGTTTGGCATTGGGTTATTCCGATAATTATCGCGCCGTTTTCGGTGAAAACGATCTTCTTCCCGGACTTATCGTTGATAAATACGGCGATTATTTATCCGTTCAGTTCTTAACGCTCGGAATGGACGTGCGCAAGGAGATGATCGTAGATATTCTCGTTGAAATATTCAAACCGAAAGGAATATACGAGCGAAGCGACGTTTCCGTAAGGGCAAAAGAGGGACTTTTGCCCGTAAAAGGCGTGTTATACGGCTCTTTTGATCCCGTGGTTACCATAACCGAAAACGGAATAAAGATGCTCGTGGATCTTGAAAACGGTCAAAAGACGGGTTATTTTCTCGATCAGAAGGAAAACAGAGCGAATTTATCGCATTACGTTAAAGGGAAATCCGTTCTTGACTGTTTTTCAAACGTAGGCGGTTTTGCTTTGAATGCCGCAAAGTACGGTGCCGAATCCGTTCTCGCCGTTGACATAAGTCAAACGGCGGTTGATTACGTAAAAAGAAACGCAGAACTGAACGGTTTCGGAAATATAACAACGCTTTGTGCCGACGTATTTGAAAAACTTCGCGAATTTCGTAAGGATAACGTAAAATTCGACGTAATCATTCTCGATCCGCCCGCTTTTACGAAAAGCAAAGATACGGTCAAAGAAGCGTATAAAGGTTATAAAGATATAAATATTCAGGCGTTAAAGCTCGTTAATAAAGGCGGTTTTCTTATAACCTGCAGTTGTTCGCAGCATTTAACGGTAAATCTGTTCAACGAAATGATAAAAGAAAGCGTAACTCAATCGGGAGTACGCGCGAAAATGATAGAATTCAGAACACAATCGCGTGATCACGGTACGCTTATCGGCCTTGACGAAGGTCTGTATTTGAAAGTTGCCGTGCTGGCGATAATAGGGTGATAAATATGGCGAGAAGAAAAAGTAAAAAATTGACCGTAATGCTACCTGCCTGGGTAGTAGTAATAATTGTTATAGCTTCAATTGCGTTTTATTTCTTTTATTTGAAAGACCATATCGGTTCAGATACGGATAAAAACGGAAATAACGGTAATTTTTCCGCAGCAACTCCCGCCGGATTTGAAAATCTGCCCGAAGGCGGAAACGGAAATAACGGTAATTTTTCCGCAGCAACTCCCGCCGGATTTGAAAATCTGCCCGAAGGCGGGAACGGAAATCTCAATATTTATTTTCTCGACGTAGGTCAGGGCGATTGTATGATAATAAAGTTTCCCGATAATAAAACGATGATTATCGATTCGGGCAACGTCAGTTCTTCAAATAAGCAAAAAATCAAACAGTTTACCGATTTATTGAATATAACCGTATTCGATTATCTTCTTTTGACGCACGCCGATGCCGATCACGTGGGCAATTTTGATTACGTGTTTGAAAATTACGAAGTAAAAAAGGTTTTTCGTCCCAACGTATTGTCCACGCACGCGAACGCCGCTAACCTAAACGAGGGAATAAACGTCGGCTTTTCAAAGGCGCAGGGCGGAACTGAGGCCACTTCTAAAATATATTGCGATTTTCTTCTCGGATTGCAGAACGAAGAGGGCTGCGAAGACGTGGTATTCAATAAAGACAGCGATTTCGGCGGAACTTATACCGAAGGCGGTCGGGATTACGAATATACGTTCGATTTTCTCACTCCCGTTGCCGAAATAACGGATATAAAATATAAAAACGCCAACGATTATTCTCCCATAGTTTCGTTGACGTATAACGGAACGGTAATACTTCTGACGGGCGATGCGGAAAGCGTTATGGAAAACGAATTTCTGAACGGTTATAAAAACAATTATCCCGATTGCGATCTTATAAAAATAGGGCATCACGGGGCGGAAACTTCCAGCAAGCAGGAATTTTTATCCGCGGTAAAGCCCGAATACGCGGTTATACAATGCGGCGTAACCACTTCCTACAAACACCCGCGGCAACTTATTCTCGATAGGTTGCAGGCCATGCAGACAAGCGTTTACAGAACTGATACCAACGGCGATATTGCCGTTTCGGTAAGTTATGCGGACGATTATAAATTTTCTTCCGATAAAATCTACTGCGTAAAGTCCGATATGACTGAAAATTATATCGGTGGCGATACCGTGTACAACAATTCGCATTCGTAATATTTTACGCCAGACGTAAATCGTAATAAAAAAGCCTGAAATCATAAGCGATTTTCAGGCGTTTTTATTATTTTGTTTTAGAAAGTTGTTTCAGTCTTAATTCTTTGTTCAGTATCCTTTTGCGAAGGCGGATACTCTTCGGCGTACATTCTACAAGTTCGTCGTCCGCTATAAATTCAAGGCATTGTTCCAAACTCAAAATCGTGGGGGTTATAAGTTTCAACGCATCCTCGCTGCCGGAGGCGCGGTTGTTTGTAAGTTGTTTTTTCTTGCAAACGTTTACGCACAGATCTTCCTCTCTTGAATTTTCGCCAACTACCATTCCTTCGTAAACCTCAACGCCGGGACCGATGAACAGGCGGGAACGCTCCTGTGCGTTGAACAGGCCGTAAGAAGTGGTGGTGCCCGTTTCGTGAACAACTACCGAGCCGCGCGTTCTCTCGTTAACGTCGCCCTTATAAGGCTCGTAACCGTTAAAAATATGCGTCATAACGCCGAAACCTTTTGTATCGGTAAGCATTTCGCTTCTATAGCCGAAAAGACAGCGCGCGGGGATGTTGAATTCGAGTTTCGTGCCGCCGCGATCGTCGCTCGTCATAGATATAAGATCGCCTTTTCTCGCGCCGATTTTGTTCATAACCGCGCCTACGTACTCATCGGGCACGTCAACTACCAAAAGCTCCATCGGCTCGTACGTTTTTCCTTCTATTTCCTTGAAAATCACCTTCGGGCGCGAAAACTGGAATTCGTATTCCTCACGCCGCATATTTTCTATCAGTATAGAAAGGTGAAGTTCGCCCCTGCCGTAAACTTTGAAGCAGTCTGCAGTGTCGGTTTCTTCAACGCGCATACTCACGTTCGTTTCAACTTCTTTGAAAAGGCGGGCGCGAAGGTGGCGCGAAGTTACGTATTTTCCTTCTTTCCCGGCAAACGGACTGTTGTTTACCATAAAAAGCATACTCATGGTCGGCTCGTCGATCTTAACGAAGGGCAGAGGTTCCACGTTTTCCGCGTCGCATATCGTTTCGCCTATGTTTATATCGCTTATGCCGTTTATGGCGACTATATCGCCGACTTCGCCGCTTTCCACTTCAACCCGTTTTAAGCCTTCAAATTGATATAATCTGCCTATTTTGCAGTGAGAAACGGTTCCGTCCGTATGGCATACCGCGGCGGGCTGGCCGAGTTTTATTTTTCCTCTTATTATTTTGCCTATTCCTATGCGTCCCACGTATTCGTCGTAATCCACGTTACATATTATGGTTTGCAGGCCGCCGTCTATATCTCCCGTAGGCGCGGGAACTTCCTGCAATATCGCGTCGAGCAGGGGAGACATATCTTTACCCGCAACGTTATAGTCGGTTGTCGCCCAGCCGAGTTTGGAACTTGCGAAAACGGTTTTGAAATCGATTTGTTCGTCGTTTGCGCCGAGTTCGAAAAAAAGTTCCATAACCTGTTCCATAACCTGCTCAACGTTGCCGCCCTTATCTATTTTGTTTATAACTACAACGGGTTTTTTGTTGAGATTAAGCGCTTTTTTAAGAACGTATCTCGTTTGCGGCATACAACCTTCAACGGCGTCAACCAAAAGCAAAACGCCGTCTACCATGGAGAGTATGCGTTCCACTTCGCCGCTGAAATCGGCGTGGCCGGGAGTATCTATAATGTTGATTTTCGTACCTTTGTAGTGTACGGCGGTATTTTTTGCGAGAATGGTAATTCCTCTTTCGCGTTCAAGATCGTTACTGTCCATAACGCGTTCGGCAACCACTTCGTTACTTCTGAACACGCCGTTCTGTTTTAATAACTGATCCACCAAAGTAGTTTTGCCGTGGTCTACGTGGGCGATTATAGCAATATTTCTTACATCTTCACGAACAAACATATTTTAACCTCTTCAAACTTTATAATTATATAATTTTCTTACGTATTAGTCAATTATTTTTTTGCGGTGCGGGGTACGTTAGCCGCGCGTTTGGTAATTTTTTCGCATATTGTACGAAACTTCGCAATATATTAGAGCGTAGGGACAAGTTATGTACGATTTTCTTCCGCTGAAAATCAGGGCGCCGCTGTATAATTCGGGCACCGAAAAACTTTGCGAAATAAGACTTCGCGCGGGCCGACCGGTAATGCTGCGTACGGATAAGCGTTATTTATATCTGTCGCCGGAAGGCGTAACTCATTCGGCGGCTGACGCGTTGAAAATATCCGTGAGCGAAATTGCCGAAACGGTGCTTATGCTGTGCGAGCGATCCGTTTACGCTTACGCCGATAAGATAAGAAACGGTTTCATATCTCTACCCGAAGGGATCAGGGTAGGAATATGCGGAGAGTGCGTTATAGACGACGGAAAAATAGTAAACGTAAAGAACGTTTCTTCGTTGAATATAAGAATACACCGTGAAGTAAAGGGTTGCGCAAACGCAATAACCGCGCTTTACGCGGGCGGAATAAAAAATACGCTTATCGTTTCGCCTCCCGGCGCGGGAAAAACCACCGTTGCGCGCGATATAGCCGGAACGATTTCCGAAAAATACGCGTTTGACGTTCTCGTGTGCGACGAAAGAAACGAAATTTTTCCTTTGATGTCGCGTTCGGACACCGTTGACTGTATAACCTACGGGCCCAAAAAATATGCTTTCGAAAACGGAATAAGGGCAATGACTCCGTCTGTAATCGTAACGGACGAGATAGTGGGGAACGACGACGCCGCAACAATATACCGCGCTTTCGCAAGCGGGGTTAAGGTAATTGCCACGGCTCACGGAAAAAGCGCCGCGGAATTTGTTAAAAGAGAGGAATACGTTATTCTGAAAGACGTTTTCGATCTCTACGTAACGCTTGACGAAAGCATGGGAAAGGGCACCGTAAAAGAGATACTTTCAAAGGAGGAACTGCAAAGAAAATGGGCTTAAAGATAATTGCAGGGCTTTTTATCGTGTTTTTAAGCACGATTTTCGGTGTTAACTTCTCAAGAAAATACGGCAGAAAAAAAGAATATTTCACCGCGCTGGAAAATTTCTGCAATTATCTTAAAAGGGAAATTTCCTTTTCGGTTACACCCGTAGGCACGGCGGTAAAGAATTTCGTATCGGATAACGAAGACTTGCTTTTTACGCTTTCTTCCTGCGCTTTTTC
>JAGCZN010000159.1 GCA_017959995.1 Clostridia bacterium | reverse complement strand
TCGGAAAGTTGCAAAAGCGTTTGGAGCCATAAAGCGGTGGTCCATTACGGTATGGACGAGATAGTTCTGCCCGCATTATCCGAAAGGGTGAAGAGAAGAAATGACTGAAACCCCCGTAAAACATACAAAAACGGCATATTTATAAAGAAAGCGCCGCCGCGGAAAAGTCCCGCGGCGGCGCCACTTTGATACAGGTTCAATCGTTATCGTCGTATATTTCAACGCACATTGATTTTTTGCCGCATTTCGGGCATGTGAGCTTACGCGTTTTGGGCGTGTGGTAAGCGAAGAAAGCTTCTTTGAATTTCGGCTTGAATACTTCCGTGCATTCGGGGCAGATAAAGGCGGTACGTTTGAAATAGTACGCCGACATCCATATTCCGATAGCGACCACCGCCGCCATGCCTACGGCGAACGGCCACCATATACCCGTGAATATCCACAAAAGTACCGTGCCTATTTCGATAACGTCCATAATAACGCCGGCGGCGATCATCGCCGTTATCATTTTTTTGCGTTTGTTTGCGTTTTTCATTTTTTCGGTTATGCCGGCAAAAGATTCTACTGACAGTTCTCCCGCGTTTTTCACCGCGGAAAGCAATTCGGAAATCCCGTCAAGCTGAACGCGGCGTTCGGAAACTTCCCTTTCGAGTATGGCTTGCTGCTTTTTCAGAAGCAAAGTGATCACTTTTTCGGAATTTGCCTCTTTGAGTATGCGGTCTATATCCTTTATGGATAAACCCAGGTCTCTCAAAAAGCATATAAGTTTCATCTTTTTAAGGTCGTTTTCGCTGTAAAGCCTTCTGCCGCCGTCGGAAAGTTCGTTCGGCGTGAGGATGCCGCGTTCGTCGTAGTATTGAACGGTTCTCACGGTAACTTTGCATTTTGCGGCCAGTTCGCCGGTAGTGTATTTCGGCATAACTTTTTTCACCTCCTACGCGTATTATAGTACGTTACGCCGCGTAACGAGCAAGCGGTTACGCAGGGTGATTTTTTATTTTTTTCGAAAAAAATAACGAAATTTTCAAAAAAACCGATGAATCGCTTTGAATTCATCGGCTTTTCTTTGGTTTTTCGTTTACTCGCGCGCCGCGTATTCGGGTTCGCAGGTTATGTGAATGCCCAGCCGTCTGAACGCCTGTAATTCGCTTTCTTCAAGCATTACCGTGCTGTGCGCTTCGCAGTTTTTAAGTATCGGAAGCTTGCTCATAAGGTCCGCTATGGTGGTGTTCATCGGGGTGGAAACGGCAAGCGCAAGAAGCGCTTCGTCAAGCGTAAGCGACGTTTCCTTCGCGTTAAGCGAGGCTTTCATTTTTATAATAGGTTCTATTACGATAGGTGAAATAAGGTTTAAGTCCTGTTTTATGCCGCAGTATTTTTTCATGGCGTTTATAACCACGGCGGCGGTGGCTTTCATGGCGGCGGTGTTTCTGCCGCGCACGATCGATCCGTCCGGCAATTCTATCGCGCAGGCGGGAACGCCGCGTTGCTCCTGTTTTTTGAGCGCGGGTATTACGACCTTTCTGTCCTCTTTTTTAAGGCCGAGGTTGTTCATAAGAATTTCGCTGCGGTTAAGCGTTTCGGTACTCACCCTGCCGAGTTTATAATCACACAGCGTTTGATAATGGCGGCGGATTATTTCCTGCTTGGCGGCTTCGCGCACCACTTCGTCGTCGCACACGGCGAAGCCTATCATGTTCACGCCCATATCGGTAGGGGATTGATAGATGTCCTCACCGAGTATCTTATGAAGAATATTTTTCACCACGGGAAAAACCGCAACGTCACGGTTATAGTTTACGGTATTCACGCCGTATGCCGCGAAATGGTGGGGATCTATCATATTGAAGTCCTGCAAGTCCACGGTAGCCGCTTCGTAGGCCACGTTCACGGGGTGGTTTAAGGGCATATTCCACACGGGAAAGGATTCGTATTTGGCGTAGCCGGCTTTTACGCCGCGTTTGTATTCGTGATACAGTTGCGTAAGGCAGGTGGCAAGTTTTCCGCTGCCGGGGCCGGGCGCGGTTACCACTACGAGCGGGCGCGTGGTTTCTATATAAGGTTGGGCGCCGTAACCCTCGTCGCTAACTATAATATCAACGTCGTTCGGATAGCCTTTTGTAAGCGTGTGCATATAAACGCGTTCGCCGCGGCGTTCGAGCTTGTTTTTGAAAAGTTCCGCCGCTCTTTGCCCGGAATACTGCGTTATAACAACGCTGCCCACGTAAAGACCTATGCCGCGCAGGTTATCCACAAGGCGTATCAGGTCGGCGTCGTAAGTTATTCCGAAATCGGCGCGGCGCTTGTTCTGCTCTATGGCTTTCGCGCTTATGCAGAAAATGATCTCCACCTTGTCTTTCAGAGAAAGAAGGAGTTTGGTTTTTACGTTGGGATCGAAACCGGGCAGAACCCTTGCCGCGTGCAGATCGTCGAAAATTTTTCCGCCGAATTCCAGATATAGTTTATTGTTGAACTTTTCAATACGCTGTAAAATGCTCTCCGCCTGTTTTTTAACGTACAGAGAGTTATCGAACCCAACCGCCATAAATTACTCCGTAGTATAAATTCGTCCCTTCGGACGTTCATAGTCAGTATTATATCACGAATCCTTTCCGTTGGCAAGGGTAGGCGATAAAAAAAAGAATTGCATACGAAATTTTCCCGCTTGAGAATGTTTTTTAGCGGTTGTAAAATATACGCGTAAACTTCGGCGGCAACCGAAAACCGCGTAAATCCCGCAAAAAAGCCGTTTTTTGGTTAATTATCGGCAATGTGTGCGCAATATGAAAGAAAAAAGATTTATTGACAGAATAAACGAACTCGCTCTACGCGCTTTTGAAAGGGGCGTTTACGTTTACAGCGATTTTCTGAATCCTACGGAAGAGGCGGAAGTTAAGGCCGCCGTTTTTCCCGTTCCCGTAACCTTTTACGGCGGCGCGGTCTTTTGCGAAAGGAAGATGGCCGCTTTCGGCGATTTCGGCTATGAAAAAAATTTTCCGCTGTCCGTTCTGGAAATAACGCCTAAATCGGAAAAATTTTTCAAACCGGTAACGCACAGAGATTTTCTCGGCGCCCTTCTCGGCCTCGGTATAGAAAGAGGTAAAGTCGGCGATATTTTTACCGACGGAAAAACCGCCTACGCGGTGATAAGCGATAAACTCGGTCAATTCGTTTCCGATAATCTGAAAAAGGTCGGTCCGAACGACGTGGCGTGTACCCTGTGTGACGCCGTTCCCGAAAGGTTCGGGCCGAAAAAAGAGGAGAGGAAGATAAACGTTTCCTCTCCCCGTATAGACGCAGTGATCTGCCGCGTTTTCAATCTCCCGCGGGAGGCGGGCGCAGGACTCGTTTCTCTCGGCAAAGTTACCGTGAACGGCAGGGAATGCGCGTCGCCTTCGTACACCCCGAAAGAGGGCGACGTTATTAGCGTTCGCGGCGCGGGTAAGTTAATTTACAGAGGCGAATGCGGCGTTTCCTCCAAAGGCCGCTTGTTCGTTTCGGTGGAAGTTTACGTTTAATACAACAATTTACCGTTTTTATCCGTGATTATGTAAGTTGCAGCGTTCGCGTCCGTCTTCTCGCACTCGGCGATAAAAGTGAAATAAGCCATATCGCAAGTTACGCCAACGTTCGTCGGGAGAGGGAGAGAAGAATTTTTTATTTCGAAAGTCACCGTTTCGCCGTCGCTCGTGTAAAGGCGTGACGCCTGATAATCGTATGAACCGCTCCCTGCGGCGCAATGGACGAGAACGAGCATACCGTTTTCAAAAAAATCTTCTCCGTAAGAGC
Source organism: Clostridia bacterium (assembly GCA_017959995.1). Classification (GTDB taxonomy): domain Bacteria; phylum Bacillota; class Clostridia; order Christensenellales; family Borkfalkiaceae; genus RGIG3732. The sequence goes on along the minus strand of JAGCZN010000159.1, from coordinate 406 downwards.
GGAGTTTTTCCATAAACGGTTGCGTACCGATAAGCGGATATTTTATATTCATTTCGTCGGAAAGTTTTTGTTCTTCGGTTATTAGTATTTGCAATTCGTCAAAAGATTTGATAAGAACGGCTATTTTCGTTTTATTGTTTCCGAAATACTCGGAAGTTTCGTATTCGAATTCCCATGTGCTTTTATATATATATTCCGTAAAATCGTACGGCGTATCGTTTTCGTCGTTTACTGCGGCGCAAGCGGACGCGAAGGCGAAAATCAGAAGAAAAAAAGAGATAATATTTTTTTTCATAGAGATAATATTTTTTTTCATAATGATGCCTCGTTTATCGTTTTCTTTTGTTTTAATTATACCATATTCGGTAGATATTAGCAAGTTTTTATGATATTAATAAAAAAACAC
>JAGCZN010000158.1 GCA_017959995.1 Clostridia bacterium | reverse complement strand
ATTTTAAGATTTTCAAGCGTGAACGGTTTTTGAAGAGTTGGCTCAGAATCGGGATCCTGCGCGTTATAGGCGGGATTTGCGGCCGTATACGTTGCGGACGGCACGGCCGAATCAAAACTGTGCAAACCGTAAAGATCATATGAATAAACGTAAAAATCCGTACGTATTTTTTCGGTCCGCACGCTTACGTTAGCGCCGGAAACGTCAGTTTCGATATTGGTGGAAAACCAACCGAAAACGTTTTTTCCGCCGCATATAACTACCGCGATAAAAAGTAATGCCGAAAGCATTGCGCACGCTGCCGCGCGTATTATTTTTTTGTTCTTTATTTTAACTATTCCCATCTTTATATATTCCCGCGAATAAAAAAAACTGCCATAATTCTCCTTTACGGAGAAAACGGCAGCCGACGCCCCTTGTGGGGCCCGTTATTATTGCGCGTCCGTATTGACTACGGATCATACCTTACTTCTCTGATGTTCAACTTACGACGTGTTACCGGCAGCGCCAGCAGCGTTCTTAAACGTTTTCGCTATCGGAATCTATTCCCTTTTCTTCCTGATGCGAACACGCGTTATTATCCGATTCTTCTTTATTTATTTCCGATTTGTTTATATCATCCGAAGCATTCGGTAAAGCGTTTGCTTCGCTCTTTGCTTCCTTGGAGTATACGATTATCTTTTTTATCTGCCCGACGGCGAAAGGCGCTACCAATATCAGCACCACGAGCAAAATAAGATTTTCTATTCTGGTAAAAAAGCCGAAAAACTTTCCCCAGAACGACGAATGGCCCGCTTCTATACCCACAAAATTGGATTCACGCACTTTTTCAGTATCCGGCAGGGTGTTGTTTATACCTTTTGTTTTGAAATACAATCCGGTTTCGTCCGTGCCTTTTTCGATAACCTCGTGTACTATCCGTTGACCCGAAATCTCGCCCGAAACACTTACGAAAACCACGTTTTCGCCCACCTCTACCGAGTTCATATCAACAAGTTTGACGACTATAAGATCGCCTACCTTTATTTCCGGTTCCATAGAAGGCGAAACGACTATCGAGAAAAATCTGCCGAATACGGTTATCGGTTTGTTCTCCTTTTTTGCCTGCAGAACGAGAAAAAAAACGAAGATTACGAGAATGAACAAAGCGGTGGAGAGAATAAAGCCTACAACGGAACCCGATTTTTTTTTCGAACTCTCTTTTTTAGTTTCCTTCATCGTATTTTTCCTTGAGTTCTTCGAGTTTTTTCAGCTCCCTCATGCGTTGCGCGGCCTCTTTTTTAAGGCGCTTTTCTTCCTCTATAGCGGCAAGGCGAGCGGCTTCTCTATCGCGTATTTCTTTATCGTATTCCTTGGCGTTAATTTCGGCCAGGGTCTTTTTGTTGCTGATTCTTTCAAGTCTTTCGCGTTGTTTTTTCTCGGCAATACGTTTGTTTTTCTGTCTGCCGCGCTCTTTATCAAGATCTTCCTGCAGTTTTTCAAGTTTAAGAAGTTCTCTTGCTTCAAGCCTTAATATCTTTTCAAGTTCTTCCCTTTTTATCAAAGAAAGCTGACGGTAACGTCTTAAATATTCTTTCTGCCGCGAAACTGCGTCTTCCTTCTTCTGAAGGGGCGTTTTCTTGATTTTGCTTGATGTTTTAGGCAGTTGGGAAGTAATTACGTCTTTATACATCTCCTCGTTGATTTTTGCGATATTTCTGCAAAATCTTGCAAAGGACGACTTTATCTCTTTTTCTTCGATAACGGCGTTACGCTTGCTTGCGCGGATAAGTTCGTCACGCATGCGTTTGAAGTAGTATTCGTTCACCGCTTCGTCGCTCGCGCGGGTTTTATCGGCGTTGAAAGTCGGCTCGAACTTAAACGCGGTAAGAAGCTTGAAATCCCTTTCTTTTATTTTTTTGAAGGGAATATCCTCGTAAATGCGCTTGTTAAGAAGGTTATTCATAACGAGCGACTGTACGCTTATAGCGCCTATAACGGTCAAATCGTCATAATAATCGCTGTCAAGCGGAAGATTTTTTTCCTGATAATTAACGCTGAACCCCACGTAGGTGTACGAAGAAATATAAAGCCAAAGTTTGTAGCAGTTCTGATAATCTACGTTCATCTTGATAAGATTCGTTTTCATTATCGGCGGATGAACGGGCTTTTTACCGTTCAGACTACGCATAAACTCCGTGTTCAGTAATATTTTAAGGCGTTTTCTGAGAGTGCGTATCTTTTCAACGAGTTCGTTGTTTTTCTCTAAAAGAACCTGATTTCGCGGCTCTTCCTTGACTTTTACGTTTAATTTTACTTCAACCTCGTTCTTTCCGTAGCGAAAGTTCGAAATTAGGCCGAGACCCGTTTGGTCAAACGAATTACTGCGGCTTAATATGTCGGTATAACGCGTTTCTACGAAGGGAACGAGCCTGTTTATAAGCGCGCATACGAAACGGTTTTCGTATATGGCAAGATCCTCGTCCATCTCGGTGGTAAGCAGCTTTTTGGGGCGAACTTCACCGTCTTCCGTTATATTTTGAACGTATTGCGAATTCGAAGAAAGATGCCTTACCGTTTTTGAAGTAGTACGGCGGGCCTTGGCAACGTCAACGATAATTTCTTCGTCAATAATAAATTTTCTAGGATTTTTAACGATTTTTTCTACGGAAAAGAGCGCGCTTTCAAGCGTAAGTATCCAACTGTCATCAAGCGTAACGGCTTCGGAAACAACGTTGTGATAAGTTTTATTGCGGCCGCTTCTTAAAGCGTGGCAGAATCTTTCACAAAGTTCGCTGTTATCAAGGCGCATTTTTTCCACGAAATCGTGAAGATATACCTTTTCCATATTAACTTAATTTTTGTAATTCCTTGATGAATTCGGTTGACATTTTCATTCTGCCCTTACCGAACTTCTTATCGAGAAACGCAAGTAATTCCTGTAACTCCTTGATAAGGAAGGGCAGATTAAGCGAAGTGAATTTTCTTAAAATTTTAGTTGTAACTATAAAATCTATACCGTCAACCTCGGTGCCGCCGCATGCCATATATACGGGCACGAACAAGCGGAACTGCTTCATAATACGGTTACCGAAACTGATTTTGAATTTCTGCTGAATAAATTCGTCAAGTTCCTTAACCAGTCTGAAGCTGTTTTCCGAAATAGAAAACTCGTTATGCGCCTTATCGAACAAAAGCTGCAGGTATTCGGCGGTGCAGTTATAACTGTCGGTAATGGGTGCGTCGAAATAATCCGCCTTTTGGTTAAGGGCTATAGCTACGGCGCGGTCGTAAACCTTATCGGTGATGGTAAAGGTAGAGTCATCGTTATTTGCGGTGCCTACGAACCAAACGTTCTGCGGAACGAGCAATTTGCCGTAAACGATGTTTTTCGGATCGGACGGCGCCGGCGCGGCAACGATATCTATTTTCCACTCGGCAACGTCGGGCATTTCCATAATGGAAAGGAAATCGGCAAAGTAATACTCTATACGGGCAAGGTTCATTTCGTCCAGAACGATAAGGTTCGGATCTTCCCTAAGGGTGCATTCGTAAAGCGAACTTAAAAAGTCGGTTTCGTTGAATTTTTTGGTAAATTCGTTAAAGTAGCCGATAAGTTCGGCGCGGTCACGCCAGGAAGGCTGAACCGATACGATAGCCGTATTATTATTGAAAAATTTGCCCATAGCGTAAGGCAAGCTGGTTTT
>JAGCZN010000157.1 GCA_017959995.1 Clostridia bacterium | reverse complement strand
GATTTCATCGAATAATTATGGATACGATTCGAATAATGATATCTTAACCGTTCCGTTATATGAAGTTTTTCTTCTTGCTGAAGATATAACAAGCAACGAGGAGTTATATAAATAATTTTTTATGCCAATTATTTTTCGGGGGGTAGATTGGGGGGTAATCCTGTAAAATCATAGAAAATAAAAAGGATTTTGGGAATCGACCTCAGGGTTCGATTCCCATCATCCGCTCCATTATACGATAAAAGTCGATTTATATCGGCTTTTATTTTTGTTTTATTGACAGAAAATTGACGAAGATTCCGTTTTGAAAATAATTTCGGGGGTATTTGAGGGGGAGATTTACCCCCGAACACACCCATCTTCCATTCAAATCGGGTAGAAAAAAGGACGGGTAAAACTACCCGTCCATGATTAGTTTGCTGATTCATTACCACAATTTCTTATTTTTATGTTCGTTTATCCAAACTAGCAAATATCATTAAATTTGTAATTGAATATTTGCCGTCAATATACAAAAATATCATACGTGTTTCATTTTGCAAGAGTTCCTGTGCCATACTTGACAAATCGACATGAAAAATATATAATTCGCTATAAGGTGCCGCAACCGAAGATTGAGCGGAAGGATGGAAAACTATGAACGGACAAGCAAAATGGATATGGAAAAATGCGAATAACCGTAAGGATGATTACGCCGGATTTACGGCGCCCTTCGAATATACGGGGGGAAGGGCGTATATCCGTATTTCCGCCGATAGCGAATACGCCGTTTTTATAAACGGAAAATTCGTTTACGCGGGGCAATACGCCGATTTTCCCTGGTATAAAATATATGATTCAATCGAAATAACGGAATACCTTACCCGCGGAAAAAACATATGCGAGGTATGGGTGTGGAGATGCGGCGACGTGAATTTTTGCCATTACGTAAATCGATCGGCGGTCAGGTTCGAAATAACGGGCGGCGGCAGCGTGTTGTTCGCTTCCGACGAAAACACCCTGTCGAGAAGTCTTCCCGTCTTCAAAAGCGGACACAAAAAAACCATAACCAAGCAGATAGGGTATTCTTTTCTTGCGGATTACGCGAAACGGAGCGGTCGGTATCGGAAGTCCGTTATCGTTTCGGGCATGCCTGAAAAAGTATTTCCGCGGCCGGTAGAGCGGTTGCTTTTCAAGAATAAAATCCCGGCCGAAAAAATAAGTAAAAACGTATTTGATCTCGGAAGAGAAACGGTGGGGATCCCGTATCTGACGGGCACGATTCCTTACGGAGAAACGATCGCCGTGTCTTTCGGCGAGTGGCTGGACGGAGATAGAGTTCCCCGATATATCGGCGAAAGGGATTTTTCATTTTCCGTAAGGGGCAACGGAAAAGCCGTCTCGTTAGTTGCTTATTTAAGAAAAATAGGTTGCCGGTATTTTGAGGTCAGCGGCGACTGTGAAATTTCGGATATCGGGATCATTCCGGTCGAATATCCGTTTAAGGAGCGGGGAATTTCACTGGAAGGAATCCGCAAAAGGATATACGACGTAGCGGTCGGCACGCTGAAGTTAAACGCTTTAGAGCATTATTATGATTGCCCTTGGCGGGAACAGAGTTTTTACGGGCTGGACGGAATGTTGCAGATGCGTTACGGGTACAGCGCGTTTTCAAACACGGACTATCAGTACGGCGCGTTAAAATTGATGAGCGAGGATCAAAACCCGACGGATTTGATCTCCATAACGGTACCAACTTCGGACAGGCTGGTCATCCCCTCGTTCGCACTGTTTTATGTGATCGCCATGGCCGAATACGCCTGTTATACGGGCGATTTGAGGCTTGTGAAAGAATATTATCGAAAAATCAAGCGGATCACGCAAAAATTCGAGGACCGGTCCGAAAGCGGACTATGCAGAAATTTCAGCGGAGCAAACACGTGGAATTTCTACGAATGGAACGTAGGTCTTGCGGGAGATCGCCCCGCGGAATACGACGCCGCCTTAACGTTTACTTTTTTACTGGAGTTGTCTCACGTAATAAAGATCTGCGAGCGGCTTTCATATAACGACGACGCCGAGCATTACAGAAGGCTTGCCGATACGTTACGAGAAAATGCCGATAAGGTCTTTTACGATAGAAACAGGGGACTTTACAGATTAAACGAAAGGGAAAACGAATATAGCGAACTCGTAAACGCCTACGCCGTTCTGACCGGGACGGCGGATCAAAAGAAAGCCAATCGTATTTGTTCGGAACTTGCTTTTGAGAATAACGGGATGATTCCGTGTACGCTCAGCATGAGTGCGTTCAAGTACGACGCCTTGATAAAAAACGATCGGGACACGTATAAGAAATATATTCTGAAAGAAATAGACGAGAGGTTTTCTTATATGTTGTCGCAAGGGGCAACTTCTTTTTGGGAAACGATGAAGGGGAAAGAAGATTTTGAAGGCGCGGGGAGTTTGTGCCACGGATGGAGCGCTTTGCCCGTATTCTATTACAGGATTCTTTTATCCCGGGACGAGGTGAGCGAAAGAATCGAAGAACTGATACGAGAGGAGAAGTAAAACGTGGATATTTCCGATTCTAATAAGGAATTATATTTTTTATAATACGTTAATCTATGGCGAGTTTCAGTAACAATAACAGCGTTTTTGATTCTCAGAATTTGGAAGAAGTTCTTATTTGTCTTGGCGTAGTGTGGTATCTTTTTTGAAATTCACGATAGAAATAAGATTTGTTTGTCAAACCTATTGATTGCATTATGGAATCTATCGATTCGTTGGTGGATCGAAGAAGATTATACGCCGAAGTAAATCTCAGATCGTTAATATATTGGGTAAGAGTTTTGCCCATATAGTTTTTGAATGCGCGGCTTATGTAACTTTTATTGTACGAGAGAGTGTTCAGAAGATTGAAAACTTCGTCTTTTGCTTTTGCTATCGTATTGCCGAATTCAAGCATCGAAAACAATTGTTTTAGCCATAGCGGTTTTGCCGAAACCGATTTCGGGAAAGGTGCTTTTATAATATTATATATAAGATGGGTAATGAGGGATTTCTGAATCAGTTCCGACAACTCGTCGCTCGGGGATATATTCATTGCCTGTAAATATTGTTCCATCACGGAAATTTCGTTTAAGGTGAGGTGGATTTTTATCGGTTCTTCCGCCGACAGAACATCTTTTATCAGGTCTTTGCCCAAAAAGGAAACGGTACTTTCAAACAATTCGGGTTTTACGAGAATATCGGTGTGAAGAAAGTCGTCCGAATGCTCTTCCGTGAACATATGATAATCTCCCGGCCTTATCAGGCACAGATCCCCGCTTTTCAACTTCTCGCTCCTGTTGTTTATAACGTGGTTTATTTCGCCCGAAACTATATAGAAAAACTCATAAAACGAATGCCCGTGGTAAATGGTCTGTATATAACCGATCGTTTGGGTGAAAAATTTTTTTTCTTGAAGGAATTGCGAATCGTCTATAATATGGTGTTTCATAAAAATACCTCGTACGTATTATAAAATAACGGTGGGCGATTGTCAAGTTTTATACGTAAAAATAGGACATACCTAAGTAAAAAAAAGATATTGAAAAACAAATATCGATATGTTATAATATAAACATTAAAATCAGAAATGATAAGCGAGTTCGGTTTTTATCAATAAAAAATATAAATTATTCGATAAAACGGAAAAGGTGATGCAATGCAACGAATAAATAAAAGGAAAAGACCTACGCTTACGAGAGTGCTGTTCATATTAATGTGTACGGTTCCATCCGTGGTTTACTTTTCGATTTTCTATATCTACGTCAATATCAATTCGTTCGTTATGGCGTTTTATACCGTGAAAGACGGAACGATTATATGGACGCTGAATAACTTCAAACTGTTTTTAGAGCAAATTCAATCTCCCACAAGCGAATTGAGCACCGCATTCAAGAATACTCTCATAACGTTCATTATAGGAAACGTAATGTTCGTTGTGGGATTTTTTGTTTCGTATTTTCTGTATAAGAAAGTTCCCATGTATAAAGTTTTCCGCATCTGTTTCTTTTTGCCGGGGCTGATTGCCGGAACGATAGTGAGTTCCATATTTATGAGAATAGTGGGGGTTGACGGGCCTATCGCGCCGACGGTGCAAAAGTTATTCCGCTTGGAATACGTTCCCACGCTTCTTGCCGATCCGCAATTCGCAAACTACGTGATATGGGGCAATATGATATGGTTGGGTTTTCCGGGAAACATGATACTGTTCGGCGGAACGCTTTCCAGATTGCCGGAATCGGTTTTGGAACAGGGCAAACTTGACGGGGTGAACTGGTTGCAGGAGGCGTTTCTGATAATAATACCGGTTATCTGGCCTATGATCTCGCTGATGCTCGTTCTGAATATAGCCGGGTTTTTCGGCGCTTCTGGCAACGTGTTTTTGCTTACTCAGGGAAATTACGGCACGCAAACTATTTCCAACTGGATGTTTATGCAGGTTTATAACACCGTAGGAAGCGTGGACGTGAGCAACGCTTACAACTATTTATCCTCGGTCGGCCTTATTCTGACGATTATTTCGGTTGCCGTCGCTTTGAGCGTAAGGAGAATAGCAAACTCGTATTTTGAAGGCGTAACGTATTGAGGTCAAGCAATGAAAGCATTTCATCAACTCAGAAAAAATAAAACGTTTTATAATATTTACAAAATCGTTTTGATCGCGCTGGTCTGCGTCGTCGTGTTCGCGTTTGCTTTTTATGCATTGAAAAGCGATGAAAAGGGCGCTTCCGCGGTGTTGCTTGCAGGCTTCGTAATATGGTGTCTTATAGGGTTTTTTGAAGTTTTTTCTCAAAAGGGCCCGTCCGAAGCGATAGTGCACATGATCGTTTTCGTGATATTTACCGCCGTGGCGCTCAGTTATCTTTATATTTTCTTCTGGGGATTTACGGCAGGATGTAAAACGCACACGGAAATAGCGCTGTATCCTATGGCGCTTCCATCGGAATGGCATTTCAGAAATTATCTTGAAGTGTTCGATAAATTGAACGTTGCGGGTTTCGGGTTTTTCGGAATGCTCGGCAACAGCCTGTACTTCTCTATTTTGGGTAGTTTTATAATGTGTATGATGTCGAGCATGCTCGCGTACGTAACAAATAAATACAGGTTCCCCGGATCGAAATTATTTATGCCCGTTCTGCTGTTCACCATGATGCTTCCCATATACGGAAGCGGCGGAAGTATGTACAAACTGCTTCTGAAACTCGGTTTTGTAAATTCGTATTCGCAAATCCTGTTGTCTTTTAACGGAATGAACGTTTATTATATTTATTTTCACGCAACGTATTCGAATCTGTCCTGGAACTATGCGGAAGCGGCAATGATGGACGGGGCGAACGAATTTCAGATATATTTCCGCGTTATGTTCCCGCAGGTAATAAACCTGTTCGGCGCGCTGTTCCTTATCACGTGGGTGGGCGATTGGAACAATTATACGTCGGCATTGATCTATTTAAGCAAACTTCCCACGCTTGCGGGCGGCATATATATGTTTGAACTCGATATGGTCCAGCACGCCAGACGGGATATTTTATACGCGGCTTATATGATAACGGCAGTTCCGCCGCTTTTACTGTTTATTTTCTTCAACAACGTGTTGACGAACAATATTTCCCTCGGCGGCATCAAAGAATAAGAGGGACATCATAATATTAAAGGAGAAAAAAGATGACCAAAAAAATGTTTTACAGAGCGTTTACGCTGATTCTTACGGTTTGTTTTCTCGCATCCGTTTCGGCATGCGGGCCTAAAAAGGTTGCCGATACGTTCGACGTTATTGAACTCGCGTACTGGACGAGCGGATTAGGCGAAGAGTACATCACGAAAACAATAGAAAATTTCGAAAAGAAATATCCGCAGTACAAGGTCGCTTACGAGCCCAGTCCGAACGGCGGCGCGATCACCAACACCTTCGGCTACGGCGCGAATTACGATACGGTTGACCTGTATATGTACGCCATTAACGGTATCGAGCCGGAAGATCTTATAAAAAACGCCGAACCGCTCGACGATCTTGTCAACGGCAAGTACGAAAACGAAAGCATTACGCTAGGAGAGAAGATTTTACCGGAGTTCAAATCGGCCCTCATGTCGGATGACGGGCATTATCATTCGCTTACCTACGGCGGCGGCTGGACGGGTATTGCCTATAACCGCAAAATAATTGACGGCGTTCAATACAAGATACCCAATACCACCGACGAACTCGCAAGGCTCGCGCTCGACATAAGCGACGATTTCGGCAGCAAAGGCATTGCTCCGTTCATTCACTATCAGAACGGCGGGTACTGGATGACGATAGCCTCATCCTGGCAGATACAGTACGACGGGCCCGACTATTACTTTAACAATTTCCTTCCCCTTAAAGATTCTGCCGGAGTGAGCCCCAGCAAAAGCGTATTGATTGCGGAAGACGGAAGGAAGGCGGCGATGGACGCGCTTGAAAAACTCGTAACGCCCGGTTATGTATACAACGGTTCCAACGCGCTGATTTTCACGGACGCGCAGACGCTGTTTTTGAACGACAAAGCGGCAATGATGGTAAACGGCTCGTGGCTGATCAACGAGATGAAGCAGCACGTGAACGAAAACTACGATTTTTCCATGATGCCTACGCCCGTTATCAGTTCTATAAAAAACAAGTGTACGACCATAGAAAACGACGCTGAATTAAGCGCTCTCATCACGGCTATCGACGCCGCGTATTCACCCGAAGAAGTTCCGCTTACGGGCGCGGGATATTCGGTAAACGAAGCGGACAGAGCGAGAATTTTCGAAGCCCGCTACATAATGCACAGCAACTTCGATCAGCACGGAATGGTAATTCCCAAGTACGCAAGCGCAAAGGAAGCCGCCAAACTGTTCGTTCAGTATTTTTATTCGGACGAAAACCTTAAAATGTATCACGACGTTACCCACATGACTTTACCTATCCGTTACAGCGACGGATCGTCGATCGATATGAACGGCTGGCTGGCATGGGAAAAACAGCAACAATACTTTACCGAAAAGTGTAAAACGTTCTTCGATAGCAGTTCTCAGACGAGTAAGATATTTACCGCCGGCGGTTGTTCGTTCTACGCCGGAGTAGATTTCATTTCGTCTTTCTGCAACCAGAATAAAAACGCAAGGCAATCTTCCGATCAGGCGTGGGCGCAGATGGTGTCGATATTCAACGGCAATTGGGATCTCTATCTGAACAACGCGCAACTCAAATAAATTATGAAATCGGTTATATTCGGAATAGCGGGCGGAGAAATGCCCGTTATAGGTTGGGTAAATCCTTCCTCTTACAGTTTTGAAAGCCGTGGCGCCGATACATCGCCGCGCGTTCCCCGCGAAGAATTGAAACGCCGTTATCTCGAATATAAAGAATGCGGCTTCAATACGGTTTTCTGCATGAACGATCCTATCGGCGCGAACGACGATGCGGTGAAGGAGATTCTCGAAGTCTGCGAAGAAGCAGGGCTCGGTTGCCTGCTGATCGACGCGCAGACCTATATGCGAGAACTTTCCGAAGCAAGGCTTGAAGAGATAAAAAGTATTTACGGAAAATTCGCCTCTTTCAAAGGGATAATGGCGTTTGACGAACCGAACGTCACGCATTTTCCGTCGATAGCGGAAAATTACCGCAGGTTCGCAAAAGTTTTTCCGGATAAACTTTTTTACGTGAATCTTTTGCCGAATTACGCCACGGACGAACAACTTGCCGTTTCCGATTACGATGAATATATATCGCGTTTTTCCGAAACGGTAGGGCTCGATTTTCTCTCGTACGACAATTATCCGTTCGTTCATTTTTCCAAGGGGATATTGAATAACGACAAGTATTTCCGCAATTTATCCGCGGTCAGAAAATATTCCCTTAAAAAGGACGTGCCGTTTATGGTATTCACGGAAGTGACGGCGTTTGTAAAATACGCGCATATTCCGAATAAAAACGAAATAGCGTGGCAGGTAAACACGGCGCTGTGTTACGGGGCAAAAGGCATACAGTATTTTACTTACGGGTTGCCGGCAAATACGTCCGAAACGTTTTCGGGAGGGATTATCGCTCGCGACGGCAGCAGAACCGCTTCTTACGAGGCGGTAAAAGAAATAAATTCAGCCCTGCAATCGGCAGGCAAGTATCTTTTCGGAGCGAAGAGCATCGGCATAATACGGATAGGCGATCCGCCCTTGAACGAATTCGGCGAAAAAGTGACCGTTCCGGAAGAGGATATTATTTCTCCCCGCAACGCTCTTAAATCCGTAGCGGGCGGAAACGTTCTCGTCGGGTGTTTTGATAACGGCGGAAAAGAAATGTATTACCTTGTGAACAACGATTTGAACAGAGGGTGCGTTACGACTTTTAAGTTTAATTCGCGCGTGCGCATTACCGTTGTACGCAACGCGGCCGAGGAAACGCCCGAACCTTCCGATACGTTCGAATTTATAACTCAAACGGGGGAAGGCGTTCTGATAATTTTGGAAAAGGGGGAGTAAAATATGAGTAAAACTATAACAGGCAGAATATCTCTTTTTACTGCGGCGTTGATAACGGCCCTGTCCGTTTTTTGCGGATGTAAAACGGAAACCCCGTCTTACGAGCAGTATAAGGATACCCGTCAACTTTATATAGGCGCGTGGAATGCTCCGCCGGTACAGAACACGACCGCGCAGGACTATCGGGATATTGCCGACAGCGGGTTGAATTTCATTATAGACATCAATTCCGGCGCAATAGAAAACAAACTGAAATTTTCCGAACAGGCGGGGATCAAGTTTATGATGAACGGAACTTTCCTTTCCGATTATTCCGGAATTTCCGCTTATTACGATCATCCCGCGTTTATGGGAATAATAGGAATGGACGAACCGAGCACTTCGCTTTTCGAAGGGTTGGCGAAAAAGCAGGAAAACTATTACGCTTCCTACCCGGAAAGCCTGTATTTCGTCAATATGCTGCCGTGCTACGCAACCAACGATCAGTTGGGCGTCAGCAAAGAAGAAGCGGCGGACGCAAACAGTAATCCGTATTCTCTGTACGTAAAAAAATTCAACGAGATCATAGATCCCAAAGTGCTCGTTTACGACGGATATTCCCTGTTGGTATCGTCCACGGGTTCCACCAACATTGATTCGGGCATGCTTTTCAATCTCGAAGCGGTAGCGCTGGAAGGGCAGAAGAGCAATAAACCCTACTGGGCATTTCTGCAGACAATGGGCTTCGGCGGCGGACACAGAAACGTTACCGAGGAAGACGTGCGCTTTCAATACTACACCTACCTCGCCTACGGTTACACGGGGCTACTGCATTTTTGCTATTGGACGCCCGGCGGTGCCGAATTTCCTGATTCGGTGTACGCGATGATAGAGCGCGACGGCACCAAAACCCCCGCTTACTACGGGGTAAAGGCGGTAAACGAGGAGATCCTCGCTTTCGACCACGTTTTGCTGTCGTTCAATTGGACGGGAACGATGACCGTTCTCGGCAAGGATGAAATTATGTGCAACGCGTTTTCAAGATTGTCGTCCCCGCTCGCTTCGCACAGCGCCATAAAATCCGTTTCGGCAACCGAAAACGCGGTTATCGGCACTTTTAACGACGGTCGGTACGACGGCTTCGTACTAGTGAATTTCACCGATCCCTCGTGGGAAAAATCAAACATAGTGGAAATGGAGTTTTCCAAGTCCGATAAAATACTCGTTTACAAACACGGCGTGCCCGAAGTTGTAAAGTTGAATAAACACAAATATACCGCGGCATTAAGACCGGGCGAAGGCCGGTTCATCATTCCGCTGTAAAAGAAGGGGGAATTCAATATGGCTAAAAAAATAATAATCGCTATATGCGCAATCACATGCTTCTTTGCCTTTTCACGGGGCGAAATGCCGGATAAGGCGCTCGCTTCGAGTTTCAAGAGCGAACTTATGTCTGAAGAGTTTACGGACGACGGTTTCTCTACCGATAACTGGCGGCTCGTTTCCGATACCGACGGCGACGGCAACCCCGTTTCCGACGTATTTATTACGGATTCCGAAAACTCCGTGGGTATATACGGCCCTACTTATGACGTGGGAACGGCAGTTTATATAGATAAATATCTCAACGTAGCCGACGTAACGGGCCAACTTATAGTGGAGTTTGACATCGTAAACGACGAGCCGTTTCCGAGTATGTTTTCGGTTATCACCGGAATGCCGGCTGACAGTAACGGCAACGTTACGGTGAACGACGCAAGGCGCTCTCAAATGATAATGTGCGGCGGCGGCGGAAATTTCATGAACGTGCAATCTTACGGGTTACCCGGTTCTTACGAAGATTACGCTCCTTTCGATATATGGGTAGGATCGCATAATTACGGCGGATTCTGCCACGATAACGTAGGCGGCTACGGCGTAAACGGGTACAGATACAAACTCGTTTATTCCAACGGCGGATCGTTATATACCTACCGTTACGAAATTCTTGAAAACGGCGGTTACGGAGAGGAAGAGGCAAGGTTGTTCGTTCCGAGCGGTATGGCTATAAACGGGTTGAGCGGATACACGGGATTTTTCTTCTGGTACGTTACAAGTCCCATTTGTTTGAAAAATATAAAAATTTCAACTAAAACAAACCAGAACGCGGAAGAAAACACCGAATTTGAGGACGCGGGGGATTCCGGCAAACTCAACGATAAATGGAAAACCGTAAACGGAAACGCGCTCGTATCGGTTGTGGGCGCGCCGAGATCGGTTATTTTCAATAACCCGTCAGACGACAATTACCTCGTTAGCGCAGGTTCAAAAACCATCGCTTACGACGCCGTTTACGACGAGTATATCAAAATGACGTTCAAATTGACTTTGAGCGAAATAGAGGGGAACAGAAAATTCGGCGTGGTATTCGGTTTGTCCACCAGCCGCGACAATACCGATACCGACGGCGCGAATTACATTTATTTCAGCCGCGCCTCGGCGGATAAAATAAACCTGTGCGCGGAGCAAACGCAAGGCAACGCGAAGATCGTTTCAAACATCGTGAGTATAAACGCTTCCGACCTTATCGGAAAAACGGTTGACGTTTCGCTTTTACCTTACGTGAGCGGCAAAGTTGAAGTTGTTATCAACAGTAAAACGTATACCTTGAAGATAGATTCTCACAGGATCATTCTCGATAAGAGATTTGCTTTTATTGCGTCCGGCGGCAACAGGAACGATGGCGATAAAGTTGTTGCGGGCATAGCGTCGGTTAAAATAATAAACAGGTACGATTCCGTTCCCGAATATACGTTTGACTTGCAGACCGGGTTCGGCGGCAAAGACGCCAACGGCAACCCTTGGTACGATAAAACGCAGTATTCTTTCGGCGGCGGAGTAGGGTATGCCGGCGGCGACCTGAACGCCGGCGTATTTATGGAGGACGGGGTTCTCAAATTCAGAAACGCGGGGCACAACTCGTATTTCTCGCCTCTTTCCGCTTATGGCGACTTTATGATGCAACTCGATATAACCGATATATCGCGTGAAAACGCGTATAGCGAAAACGGAGAAATATACAGGTCGTTCATGCGCAGTTGGATAGGTTTCACTTTCGGGCTTCCTTCCGGCGGCAGCCCTTATACCTCCGGGTATCTTCTCTATATCACGCCCACTTACAAAGCGGGTGAAAACGATCCCGATCCTTCCTCTCCGAGTCCGGAATATTTTGAACCGTGTACTTCGGCGGAAAGTCCTTCGCCGATAATATTGCTCGCGCCGAGCGGAGCCGCGGTCGCGGTGGGATATATGCGGCATAATCTGATAGATCCGGAATTAAAAGATAAAGTAATTACCGTAAGGCTTACCGTAGATTCGGGCATAGTCAGTTTCTCTTATTATGTGAAAGGAGAGGAGAGCATCACCATGCTTGACGTACCCGTTATAACCTGGGATAACGGCGGTTACGGTTACGGCCATAACGGGTATCTCGGTGTGACTTGCACGTCCGCTTCCGATTTGTACATGGCGGGGGATTTCGCCATAGATAACGTGGTAGTGAGAAGTCTGGAACGTAACGTAAATATATCCAAAGATCCCGATAAACCGCTATATACCGGAGAGGAAACTTCCGGCGGCAACGGTTCGGGCGGGGGAAAGGATTATGCGGAACTTGACGAGATAGAGAAAAAGGCAAATTCCGCAGGTTGTAAAGGAGTCGTTTCGCTCGACTCTTTAAGTTGGATTTCGGTCGTTGCGGCTGTATGCGCCATGATGGCAATCAAGGCAAAATACTCTCGTAAAACGGCTAAATAAATTATTTTCAGGAGGAAAATATGTTTAAAAAAACCTTATTGTCAGTTTTTGCGGTAATCGCAGTGTTTGCGCTTGCAATCGGCGCATATCACACTGTAGATACCGCTCACGCCTACAACGCTTCGATAACGGGTTACGTTGAAAAAACCGCTACCGAAGGCGCTGTGTTCAACGGAATGGACGTTACTTTGCCCGCGACCAAATACGTAAGTAACAACGTATCCGGTCAATATCTTATGATGAACGGATCGGGGCAGACGCTCGGTTGGTCTACGCCCATAACAAAAATGAGAGACCTTGTGGTGGAGTTCGACTATATGGACGACGGCGACGCCGCTTCCGGCTACTACCAGTTCGGGCCCTGGAGCCAAGGTTTCAATCTTCAATGGCCTTATTTCAACGCAGGACTCGAAGAAGGCTGCGGAATACTCAACCCCACGCATATCGGCGCGCCGGCAAACGGCCTCAGGATCCACGACCTTACCGGCGAAGGAGAACTTGAAGTTTGCGACAGGTATTATTACGCGTTCGATAACGATTACAGAATACGCCTTACGTTCAAGGTCGAAACAGGCGACCTGTATATCGCAAAGAGGCCCGTTGACAGTACCGAGGCTTTCGTGGATACCATCCGTCTGGAAAGTTTCTGCCCTGCGCCTACCGGTATTTCCGCTGAAAATCCCTGCTATTTCTGGGCTACCAACGGCGGCACTTCTCTCTGGGGCGATTTCGTTATGAAATACGGCGCCACCGAAACGGAGGAAGAGGAAATAATTCAGGCGTACGATTTCAATAATACTATAGGCTGGTGGTCTGGCGGAGCGTATCCTGCAAACGGATACCTCGTAACGAGCCACCCTGCAAATTTCGGCTTATATAATCCTATTATACGCAACGGCGTTGAGGGAGAAAGAATCATAAGCAAAGAGGTAGTTCGCGATGCCGACGCTTCCGGCGCGGATAAAACGCTCTTCGAACTTTCCGGAACGATGAAATATATGAATTTCGGCGCGAACAGTCAGGTGAGATTCCTCGCGGTTCCCGCAGATAAGCCTGACGCAAAGTGGAGTGACGAAGGCGTAAGTTGTATAGCGCTTCTTAACGGTCAGTCCAAAGGTTATTACAGCGGCGTAGATATGTATCCGGGCGGCGTTGTCGGAGGACTTACAAAAGATAGCGTTGAGCATTTTGTAAAATTCGTAGGCGTAAAACTTGCTGCCGGCGGTTATAGCGCTCAACTTTGGGTTGACGGAGCGATATTCGGCGGCTGGGCTATGGAAAATCTTGCCGACACCAAAATCGCCGTGGAATTTATCACGGCAGAAGGCGAATCCACCGTCGTTGGTTTCCGTAAGAACCTCACACTCTCTATACCCGATTGCGTTGCGGACGGCGAAGATCTCGCCCTCAACTTCAATTCCTATCCCGGAACGGAAAACACGTTCTTTTTAGACGGTGAAAAATGGTATTCTTTCGCCACTCCTTCTTCGCAGACGGCAAATGCCGAGGACGTAAAAGGCTTCCATATCGTTGACGGGTACCTCTATCTCGAAGGGACTTCCGATACTACCATGCTTGCCCCCAAGAAGCCTTATGGGGATTTCGTTCTCGAATTCGATTATTACGACGCGTTAGAAAAACCCGCTCTCGTTCCCAGTTGGACGCCGGGATACAGCCCCTTGGGCGTATGCTTCGGCAGAAGCGGTTACAACGTAAACTGGGTGGAAAAATACGCCGTTATGATCTATCCCGATCAGTTCTCCGTACAGAGTTTCAATAACGGAGGTTTCGTCGGGGCTACGAGCCTTAACGCATCTACCGCCGGCGAGTGGAAGAGGATAAAAATGACCGTGATTGCCGACAAGTTGAGTATTTATATGCTCGCTATCGAAAACGGAAAAACTTATACCGATTACGCGGCTGAAGATTACGCGTTTGTCGGAGAAGTTCAATTGAGCAATGCCTTCGGCTACGTTTGTTTCTCCACAACCGAAGCGGGTTATTTCAAACTCGATAATATAAGAATAACAAATATCGACGCTCCTTCCGCAAAAGCGTCCTTTACGGATAACGCCTCCATAGCAAACAGTTACGTTAAAGTAAACTTTACGGTCAACTCTTCCGACGAAACGAAAGGAAGCGTTACCGGCGGCGCCGAAAACGTTGTTGTGGGTACTGAGTTGACCGTTACGGCAACGCCTGCCGAACACAATAATTTCGTAGGCTGGAAGGACGGAAGCGGCAATACCGTTTCCACCGAGGCAACGTATCTGCATAAAGTACTCGGTGAAACCACTCTTACAGCGCATTTTGAAACGGAAAAAGTAAATATAGTTAAAACATACGATGCCGAAAAAGGTATTGTAAACGGTCTTGATGTAGCGGATTACGGAACGGAAGTTACCCTCACGGCGATCGCCGCGGCGAATTATCGGTTCACAGGCTGGAAGATAGACGGCGAAATAGCGGAAACTTTCGCAACGTACACGTTTACCGCAACCGAGGATATTGAAATCGAAGCGGTATTCGAAATAATAACCTACACCGTAACCGCAAGCGGTGAAAACGGCACGGTTACGGGCGCGGGCGAATATAATTCCGGAGCCGAATGCACCTTGACCGCCACCGCCGCCGAAGGCTATGAATTCGTGAAGTGGTTAAGCGGCGACGAAGAAGTTTCAACGAACGCAACTTATACGTTCACCGTAACCGGCAACGTTACTTTGACCGCCGTATTCGAAAGGATACCCGACGAAAATTCTTCCGGTACCGGCGATACTGAAAGCGACGGCGATTCGGAAGTTGAACAGAGCAGTTCGTCCGGCGGCTGTACGTCTTCGGTGAGCGGATCGTCGATGGCGGCGTTTGCCGTTCTCGCAGCGTTATCCGTTGGCATATGCTTCATGCGCAAAAAAGAAAACGACAGATAAAAAACGCTTATTGTCAGAACCACGGGAGTAAT
The DNA here is from genome assembly GCA_017959995.1 of Clostridia bacterium. Lineage (GTDB taxonomy): Bacteria > Bacillota > Clostridia > Christensenellales > Borkfalkiaceae > RGIG3732. The sequence goes on along the minus strand of JAGCZN010000157.1, from coordinate 5,456 downwards.
TGTTCTTCCGTGGTTTTGGCAAAGACGGTGAAATTATGAAAACGAAAATATACGTTGTTCCGAGTACTCATTGGGACAGAGAATGGATACTTCCGTTTGAGAAATTCCGTTATAAACTCGTCAGAACGATCGACGGGTTGCTCGATATTCTCGAAAACAATCCCGATTATAAATATTTTCATTTCGACGGGCAGACCACGGTCATATCGGATTATATAGAAATACGTCCGGAAAATAAGGAAAGACTTCTGAAACTCATCCGCGAAAAGCGGATACTTATCGGGCCTTTCCGCAACATGCTCGATTGCCTGTTGCCTTCGGGCGAGGCGATAACCAGAAATTTGCAATCCGGGCAGAAAGACTGTATGGAGTGGGGAACGGAACCGCATAAACTCGGCTACACTTGCGACGTTTTCGGGCAAAACGCCCAGATGCCGCAGATATACCGCAATTTCGGCATAAGTTCCTGCCTTTTGCTTCGCGGGAGAGAGGGCTACGAGGACGATAAGTTTATCTGGCGCGGCGCCGACGGAAGCGAGGTCCTCGCGCACCGCGCGGATCCCGATTATTCATATGCGGATTTCTATCTGATCGCCCGTTGGCCCGATCAGATAAGCGGAGGCGCGGATTATGAAAGGATGGCGGCAGATCTCAAAAAACATCTTGATGAAAATAAAGGCAGGATGAAAGGCGGTTGCCATTTTATGATAGACGGGTACGACAATCTCGAACCGGAAGGAAAACTTACGGAATTTCTCGCTTATCTGAACGGCCGCCTGGCCGATTACGAGTTTATATTTTCGGATTTTAACGATTACAACGCCGAATGTAAAAAATATTACGGCTCTTTATCCTTGCACGAGGGAGTTATCTATTCTTCGTCAAAAGAGGGAACGGGCAGTTTTTTAATGAAAAACGTGGCTTCTTCCATGGTCCATCTGAAACAGATGAATATGGCGGCTGAAGATAAACTGTGCGTTGTCACCGAGCCTTTGGATCTTTTTACCGAGCTGGTGAGAAAGGACGGGGATAACGGATATTGCCCCGTTAAAAACAAGGCGGATTTCTTTAATTACGCCTGGGCAAAACTCGTTTCCAACCAACCGCACGATTCTCTCGGCGGAACGTGTTGTTCGGCCGCTCATTCCGATAACGAAAACGATTATAAAAGAGCAAACGAAACGATCGAAGCCGCACTGGAAGATTCGCTTAGCGAACTTGCCCGCAACGTAAACACGGGCGATAACGGTAAAGACGGATATTTTATTGTTTACAACCCGTGCGAAACTTATTTCGAAGGCGTTGCCGAAGTTTCGTTCAAAGTAAAGAGCGGAACGGATTTCGCGTCTTCCGAAATACGGGATTCGTCCGGCAATTTACTCGCTTTTACCGTTTTGGAGAAAACTTCCGCAACCGAGCAGATCGCGCCCTATAAAAGAATGGCCGAGTATATCGCTTACGATATTTACAAAACGGCAATTCCGTTGAAACTTAAAGCGTTTTCGTATGAAGTACTCAATTTCAAGGCGCCGGTATTCGAGCGGAATTTCGAAAAGGGAGAATGGAAATTTTCCCGCTTCGACAAAGTGAGGAAGGATTATTCTTCTATGCGCGTCGGACTGAACGAATTTGACAACGGCGTGCTTTACGTTTCTTTCAATGCGGACGGCAGCCTTAACGTAACCGATAAAACTACCGGAAAAACTTATGAAAAACTGTTTGTGTTCGAGGATGATTCGGACGTGGGCGAGGGCTGGAACCGCATAAGCACCCGCGTGGACGAGCGCGTTTCTACCGCTGTCGGCAATGCGCGGTTTTCGGTTATAAACGACGACGAAAGGATCGCCCGTTTCCGCGTAAGGCACAAACTTTTGCTGCCCGAATGCGAGGACGGCGCTTTTGAGAGAAAAGGAGATTTGAAAGAACAGGAGATCGACGTGATTTACACGTTAAAGAGAGGATCCGAACGCATAGAGTGCGAGGCGGATCTGTTCAACGACGTTGACAATCACCGTTTGAGAGTGGCGATACCCACTGGAATAAAAACGAATTCTTTCTATACCGCGATGCCCTACGGAATGCAGGAATGGCCTGTTGAAAGGGGCGATCACTCGTACGATATCGAACAATTTTCGCCCGTGGTCCCGGGGCAAGGGGTTTGTACCCTTTCGGATGCGGAAAACACGGTTTCGGTATATACCGGGGGTTTGTACGAATTTGAGGTTTCCGACAGGGCCGACAGGAGCGTTTATATAACTTTATTCAGGGCTTTCCCGAAGGAAACGTTTTTCCTCAAAAGCCAAACGGCAAGGATGAAAAGAACAATGAAGTTTCAGTTTGCCGTCGATTTCGGCAAGGGAGAACTATCCGATATTTACAAGAGAGCGAAGGCTTACAGAAACGGCATTATCTCACGCATCGCAACGGGAGAACATGGTTTTCTCGGCTGTAAATGCTCTTTTGCGGAGATAGAAGGAGGCGCGGTTTTGTCCTCTTTAAGAAGAAGCGATCTTATAACGGGAAAACCCACTGTGCGCATTTTTGATGTTGACGGCGGGTGTTCCGGCCATATAAGTTTCATGCTGAAAGTTAAGAGGGCTTTCAGGGTGAAAATGAACGGGGAAATAATAAAGGAAGAAAAAATATCCGACGGCAAAATCTCTTATTGCCTGAAAAAGAACGAGATAGCTACCTGGCAATTGGAGTTCTGACGCGGAGGAATATTTATGTTGATTGAAAAAAACGGATACAGACTTTATCTTGACGAAAGTAAAAAAGAAGTCGGCAAAATAGAAATTACGGTGAACGATAAAGTCATTCCGCTGTTTTTGTCGGTAAGCGAATTCGGGTTCGGCGATTATTTTCTTACCGATTATATGGAAGCGGATTTTACCGGAAACGTTTTCGTAATAAGATATAAACGGGAAAATATTGATGCCGAAAGCGTTATAAGGCTCACGAAGAACGGTATTTTCAGGTGCCAGCGCTATCGGATAAAAAAGGATTTTACCGGAAGCATAGGCCCGCGTTTTTTGCTTGAAGATAAAAACGTTTTATACACTTATCCGCTTCGCGTTTACGAACGACCCGTGAACTCGGTCGGAAGCATAAGGAACGATTACCTTTGGGCTTTGCCGTTGCCCGCGCATATAATTCACGGAAACGGCTACGTGGCAACTTATTTTATCGACCGCGAAAACGGCGTCGGCACGTGTGATTTCAGAAACGAGGATGGCTACGTCTCTCTCGGGTTTCACTATCCTGATTGCACCGCACAGGACGAAGTTATTCTTCCTTTTTCAGAAACGAAAACGCCTTCGGTGCGTCAATTCAAAGAGGGGGAAAGTTTCTTTTTTAAGGAATATATTATGTATTCTCCTTTGCAGAGCGGCGAAAACGCCGTTCTGAAGGCGGAAAAGCTTATTTCTTCTATTCTTTTGAAGGAAAAAGAAACGCCCGATTACGCTGCCGCAGCCGAAGGGGTAGCGTTCTATTTCGATAATAACGACCTGTGGAATCCGAATGCGCTTGCGGAAGGAAAAGGTTGGTATCGCAATATGTGGAAGCACACGCACGGCGGCGTTCCGGTAAAAGATTTTTATTACGATTTAGGCTGGGGCGAAGGTTACGGCGCGATAACCGTTTCCGCGCTGGCGCGTTACGACGTGAATAACGGAACGGACGTTTTCCGAGAAAAAATACGGGAAATGACGTTTAACGTCGATATGTTTCTGCGTAACGGAAAGGAGAGAGGGGCGTATTACGACAGGTATATAAAAGAGGGGGATCATACCCTTCTCGGCAAAAAGGCCGAGGGCGGCGGGTGCGATTTTCTCGGCATTAAGAGAATCTGGTCGCATAGTCTCGGTATGGTGGGGTATCAGTTTGCGAAATTATACGAAGAAGTTACCGCGTATGATCCGGAAGTGAGAAACGAATGGTTGAGGATAGCAACGGATATAGCCGCGTTTCTTCTTTCCAGGCGCAAGGAAAACGGTGATATACAAGACGGATTCGATGAAAATAACGGCGAGGCAAACAAAAAGAAACACAGGATACCCGCGCTCGTGATAGTATGCGGGCTGTTCTGTTCGCTTTACCGTATTACGGGCGATAAAGAATATATTTCCGCAAGTATGAAACTTGCTCGAGCCGCCTGTCCTGAAATAGAAAAATACGAGTTCTACAACCAGATGCTCGACGGGCACGTGGACGTGATAAACGGAGAAATAGTAAATTCCGGCACCTGCGAGAGCGACGAAATATATGATTCCGAAAACGCCTGTTACGCATTCGTCGGATTGAGCGAACTTTTCGGTGAAACAAAGGATCGTAGTATTCTTAAACTCTGCGAGAATTGCGCGGCGTATTTTATAAGTTGGATGTATTTTTACGATATACCCACGGGCGCGAACGGATATTCGAGAGGCGCCACCACGTGCAGAATGCCCGATTTCCCGTTGTGTTACATAGGCGCGGGGAATTTTGCCTACCGCGCGTTGAGAAAATTAGGCGACCTTACGGGCGAAAAACTGTACGGTACGATAGCGGACGAATTTTTGTCCGTTTCGGCAAAATATCAATGGAACGATCCTTCCGTAAAATGGCACGGCGGGATAGTTCACGCCGTTTATCAGGTCAACGGTAAACACTGGGGGCCGGATATAGAAGGTCAGATGGATACCGGAATGACGAGCGGCACTACTTTAATGAATTTGGAAGATTATCTGAAATATGGAAAATAAAAGGTATAAATACGCCGTGATTTTGGCCAATCATTGGAGTTTTACGGGTATCGGGTGGCAACTCGGCATAGAATCGTGCAGAGCTTCCGTTGAGGACAGCTTGAATCTTGCCGATAAAGATCCCGCCGTAAAAGTGTGCATCAATCTCGATGCGCGCGCTTACGCGGCCATCCGCAAATATTACCCCGAAACCGCCGAAAGGCTCTCAAAATATCTTAAAGAGGGAAAAACGGAAATAGTAGGCGGCACGTACGGCCAGCCCATGGGTTCTATGATGGGAAACGAATCCGTTATCAGGCAAATTACCGAGGGGAGAAAAGCCGTTAAAGAAGCCGTGGGATACGATATGGTATCTTTCCTTGAAGAGGAAGAATTCACGTTCCCGCAACTGCCGCAAATTCTCGTGAAAAGCGGATATAAATACGCCAGCCTTGCTCAGTGCGATACCTGGGGCAAAGTGGGCGTGCCGGTAATGAACGAAACTTCCGTAAAGTGGATGGGTAAAGACGGCAGCGCCATACCTTCCGTAACAAAATCTCCGCTGTATTTCCATCCGCCGGCAGTTACCGAGGACGTGAACGGGCTTTTGGCGGAAGAAGGCAGAGAAAAACTCGGAACGATGGAAAAATATTCCGCATATCCCGCCGTTACCGTGTGGACGGAGTTCGGTTGGGAATCCATGTCGGAACATAATATAAACAAATTTCATTT